>NZ_JAOCEW010000003.1:0-206258 GCF_029841665.1 Stenotrophomonas sp. GD03819 | reverse complement strand
TGCTGACGTCCAGCACCTGCGGGGTTGGCTGGCCCCGGCCGACGCGGACGCGCTGATGTCCGTGCTGCAGGCTGATGTGCCTTGGGAGGTCCATCGCATCCGCATGTTCGGCAACTGGGTGGATTCGCCGCGGCTGAGTTGCTGGATCGGCGATCCGCTGGCGCGCTACCGCTATTCCGGGGCTGAATTCGTGCCGCACCCCTGGCCACCCGCGTTGCAGGCCATGCGCGGGCGCCTGCAGGCGGAGGGCATCGGCCGCTTCAACAGCGTGCTGCTGAACCGCTATCGCGGCGGTGGCGACTACATGGGCTGGCACAGCGATGACGAGCCAGAGCTGGGGCCGACCCCGGTGATTGCTTCGCTGAGCCTGGGCGCGGCGCGCCGCTTCCTGCTGCGCCGGCGCGATGACCCGGCGCGGAAGGCCGAGTACCTGCTCGGCCATGGCGATCTGCTGGTGATGGCGGGGCAGACACAGCGGTTCTACCAGCACGCGCTGCCGAAGATGGCACGGGTGCAGGGCGAACGGATCAACCTGACGTTCCGCTGGATTACGCCACGCTGACCGGTCAGCGCGCGACGGTCGGCTGGTCGGCCTGCCCGCTTGTCAGCGTCCAGCCCACCATCTCCTGTGCCAGCTGCTGCAGGCCGCGCTCGAACGCGGCGGCAACCGCCGGCACGTCGGTACTGCCGACCGGCTGTGCCTGGCGGAAGGTACGGTCGGCGACCACGCGCTGGTCGGCCACATGGATCAGCTTGGCGTTGACCTCGATCACCACGGTCGGCGTGGCCTGGCCCAGGTAGTCCGATTCAAAGCGGCGCACATCGGTGGACAGCTTGTAGTCGGCACGGATGCCGGCACTGCTGCGCGCCACGCCACGGATGCGGCCGGAGTCCTCAAAGCCACGCAGCAAGGTGTCCTCGATCATGTCGGTGGCCGGCTGTGCCCAGCTGGCCCCCTTGTAGATCTCCATCTGCGACGGCGTCGGCCGCACGTTGATACGCGGGCTGTCGACCATGCGCGCGGCGCTGGGCTTGGCCAGCACCAGCTGCCAGCCCACCTGTGGCCACGCCGGGTCGGCCTTCACCTGCACGGACGGCGAGTACAGCGTCACTGCGGTTTTCTCGCTGCTGCCAAGGATGGAGCAGCCGCCCAGCAGGGTGACCATCGAAGCGGCCAGCAGCAGGCGCGGAAGGGCGGTCGGGCTCATTTGGGTTCGAACTCCTTCGGTGCGTCGCGGCCCAGCAGGTAGCGCGCGGGGTTGTTCTCGAGGCGGTCGCTGACCCGGCGCAGATCGCGGATCAGGCCGCGCAGTTCGGTCAGCGTCGGGCCGAGCTGGCCGAGGCCATCGTTGGCGAAGCTGTTGATCGCGGCACGGTTCTCGCCAAGGATCGAGTCGGCGTTGCCAGCGGCCGAATCAAGCTTGGCCAGGGTGGCGTCGAGCTTGTCGATGATGCCCGGCAGCTGCTGCACCAGGTTCTTGTCCAGGCGCTCGATGGTGCCATTGGTGGTCTTCAGCGTGGTGTCCAGGCTGCGGGCGGCATCGCGCGCGCTGAGCAGCAGCGCCTGCGTGCCCTGGTCGCGGTCGGCCAGGCCGCCGCTGATCGTTTCCAGGTTGGCCAGCGTCGCGTTGATCGAGGCCACGTTGCGGTCGCTGAGGATCTGGTCCATGCGCTCGACGATGCGGTTGGCAACGTCGGTGATGTTCTGCAGCGCCGACGGCGTGGTTGGAATGATCGGCGCCGGGTCCTTATTGACCGTGGTCAGTGCCGGCGACTGCGGCGTACCACCGCTGAGCTGGATGATCGACGGGCCGGTCAGGCTGGTGATCGCCAGCTTTGCACGGGTATCGGTCTTGACCGGGGTGGTCGAGTTCAGGCGGATGCGTGCGACCACCTGGCGCGGGTCGTCCGGAACCAGGTTCAGTTCGATGATCGAACCCACCGCGATGCCGTTGTACTGTACCGGGCTGCCCACCGACAGGCCAGTTACTGCCTCGCGGAACACCACGCGGTATTCCTGCCAGGTACGGTCGGAGGAGTACTTGGCCGCCCACAGGCCGAAGGCCAGCAGGGCCAGGCCGGTGATCAGGGTGAACGCGCCGATCAGCACGTAGTTGGCTTTGGTTTCCATGGCTCAGGCACTCTCGATCTGTTCGCCGCGCGCGGCACGCGCACGCGGTCCGTGGAAGTATTCCTGGATCCACGGATGATCCAGTTTCTCGATGTCCGGCAGTGGCGCGTTGGCCACCACTTTGCGGTCGGCGATCACTGCCACCCGGTCGCAGATCGCATACAGCGTGTCCAGGTCGTGGGTGATCAGGAACACGGTCAACCCCAGTGCTTCCTGCAGGGTCTTGATCAGGCGGTCGAAGGCGGCCGCGCCGATCGGGTCGAGTCCGGCGGTCGGTTCATCCAGGAACAGCAGCGGCGGGTCCAGTGCCAACGCGCGGGCCAGCCCGGCGCGCTTGCGCATGCCGCCGGACAGCTGCGAGGGCAGTTTGTTGATCGCATCGGCGGGCAGGCCGGCCAGCTTCACCTTCAGCAGCGCCAGTTCGTAGTGCCAGCGCTCGGGCAGTTCGCGGTGGTGCTCCTTCAACGGTACCTGCACGTTCTCGCCTACGGTCAGCGACGAGAACAACGCACCGTCCTGGAACAGCACGCCGGTGTTGCGTTCGATGTGCAGGCGGCTCTCGGCATCGTCGGCACGCGCGTCGCGGCCCAGCACCTCGATCCGGCCTTCGTCGGGCGTGCGCAGGCCGAGGATCGAGCGCATCAGTACCGACTTGCCGGTACCGGAGCCGCCCACCACGCCGAGAATTTCGCCGCGGCGCACGTCCAGGTCCAGGTCCTCGTGCACGGTCTGGCTGCCGAAGCGGTTGACCAGCCCGCGCACGCGGATGGCCAGGTCGTGGCCATCGTCGTCCTGCATGGGAATGTCGTCGGGCGTCGGATGCGTGCTCATGTCACCAGTCCATGTGCATGAACCACAACGCCGCGAAGGCGTCGATGATGATCACCAGCGAGATGGTCTGCACCACGCTGGAGGTGGTGCGTTCGCCCACCGACTGCGCCGTGCCTTCCACCTTCAGGCCTTCCAGGCAGCCGATCAGGCCGATCACCAGCGCGAACACCGGCGCCTTCGACAGGCCGACCAGCATGTGCCGCACTTCCATCGTCTCGTGCATGCGCGCGATGTACATCTGCGGCGGGATGTCGAGGTCGAACGCACCGACGGTGATGCCGCCAGCCAGGCCGGCCACCATCGCAATGAAGGTCAGCAGCGGCAGGGTGACCAGCAGCGCCAGCAGCCGTGGCAGCACCAGCAGGTCGATCGGATCCAGGCCCAGGGTGCGCATCGCATCGATTTCCTCGCGCGCTTTCATCGCACCGATCTGTGCGGTGAAGGCGCTGGCGGTGCGGCCGGCCAGCACGATGGCGGTCAGCAGCACCGCGAACTCGCGCAGGAAGGCGATGTTGACCAGCTCGACCACGTAGATCTCGGCGCCGAAGTCGCGAAGGATGGTCGAGCCGAGGAAGGCGATCACCGCGCCCACCAGGTAGGACAGCAGCGCCACCAGCGGTACCGCGTCCAGCCCGACCTGCTCCATCTGGTGCACGGTGGCGGTCAGGCGGAAGCGACGGGGTTCCTTGACCAGGCGAGCTCCCTTGACCAGGTTCTCGCCGAGGAAACTGCACAGCGCCTTGATGTTGTGGCCGGTGGCATGGACGCTGACACCCAGCCGTTCCAGCGCCGCCAGCACGCCGAAGTCGCGCTTGGGCTTGGGCCGGTCGTCGGCCACTTCCTCGATGGTGCACACCAGCGCCTGGTGATCCGGGCGGAACTTCAGTGCGTCCTCGCCGAGGTCGGCGCGATGGGCTACGCGCAGCACCTGCAGCACGCCGGCCGAATCCATTTTCTCGATGGCGGTGGCATCGATGCCGGTCAGCGTGTCGGGAACGCCGCGCAGGACTTCGGCCGCGGCCAGCGCGGTCTTCAAGGTCCAGGTGCCGGACAGGCGGATCACGCCCGGGTCATGGGCATCCTGTTCGAGCTGGGGGGCGTGGTTCGGGGTCACTTGGGCCATTCGGGTCGCAGCATAACCGTTCTGTATTGGGCTTCGCGTCGAACTCGGATGAATTTCTCCGGTAAGGCCCAGCCTAGGTAATACTACGGCGCATGTCCGCAGACGCTCACACGATCCCCACGCCCCAGGCCAGCTACGCACAGCGCGTGGCCTTCGTTTCCGAGATCGCCGGACGCCTGCACAGCTATGGCACAACGGCCCAGCGCCTGGAAACAGCGGTGGTGGCACTGGCCCGCCAGCTCGATCTGGATTGTGAACCGTGGTCGAATCCCACCGGTATCATCCTCAGCTTCAGCGACCCGGCGCAGGCGATCGGCTCCAGTGACATCACCCGCGTGATCCGCTTGGCGCCCGGCGAGAACGACCTGCACAAGCTCAGCGTCGCCGACCATATCGCCGAGGAAGTGGCCAATGGGCGGATGAGCATCGCCCAGGGCCACACCGCATTGCGCCAGCTGGACAAGGATCCGGGCCGGCGCGGCAAGCTGCGCACCATCCTTTCGTTCACCCTCGGCGCGGCCGGCGTGGCCGGCATGTGGAAGCTGCCGTGGCTGGACATCGCCACCGCCGGTGTCATCGGCCTGATGATCGGCCTGCTCGGCATGGTCACCGACCGTCGCCCGGCCACCCGCGAAGCCGCCGAGGCACTGGCCGCGCTGCTGGCCGGCCTGGTCGCCACGCTGGTCGCGTCCTTCATCGGCGCGCTCAACCTCAACACAGTGATCATCGCCTCGCTGGTGGTGCTGCTGCCGGGCATGTCGCTGACCAATGCGGTCAATGAACTGGCCAGCCAGCACTGGGTGTCGGGGACCGCGCGCTTCGCCGGTGCGCTGACCACCATCATGAAACTCAGTGTGGGCGCGATGATCGCGGTGACCCTGGCCGACGTGCTCGGCCTCGACCCGGTGATCCGCGCGGCGCGGCCGCAGGGGCCCTGGGTGGAGTGGGGCTCGCTGCTGACCGCGGCGTTCGCCTTCGCGATGCTGTTCAAGGCCAACCGCCGCGATTACCCGTGGGTGATCGCCGCCTCGGTGGCCGGCTATGCGATCTCCAAGTTCGGTGGCCACGCCTGGGGCGCGCCGGCCGGCATCTTCCTATCGGCGATGCTGCTGACCGCCGGTGGCAATCTGTTCGGCCGTCTCGTTGGCCGCCCAGGTGCGATCATCCGCCTGCCTGGCATCATCATGATGGTGCCAGGCAGCACCAGCCTGCGCGGCGTGCTGACCCTGGTCCAGCAGCAGGACGTGGGTGCCGGCCAGAGCGTGTTCCTCACCGTGCTCAACGTGGTGATGGCCCTGGTCGCCGGCCTGCTGTTCGGCAACCTGCTGATGCCCGCTCGCAAAACCCTGTAATGATGTCGGTGGGTGTGGACCGTTGGTCCACACGCCGGGAGGGCTGCTTGCTGTGGGTGTGGACCTCGGTCCACACACCGAAGAATGAAAAACGCCGGCTTTCGCCGGCGTTTTTCATCGCATTCCAATCCGGCCTCAGGCCTTCTTGATCAGGAAATCTTCCGGCTTCTTGTTGCCCTTGGCGGTCAGCTCGGCCATCCAGCGCGGCTGCTTGCCACGACCGGTCCAGGTTTCCTTGGGGTTGGCCGGGTTGCGGTACTTCGGAGCAACCTTGCCCAGCTTGCGGCCAGCGGTCTTCGACGGTGCCTTGGCGGCCTTGGC
Organism: Stenotrophomonas sp. GD03819; assembly: GCF_029841665.1. Classification (NCBI taxonomy): domain Bacteria; kingdom Pseudomonadati; phylum Pseudomonadota; class Gammaproteobacteria; order Lysobacterales; family Lysobacteraceae; genus Stenotrophomonas; species Stenotrophomonas sp. GD03819. The sequence goes on along the minus strand of NZ_JAOCEW010000003.1, from coordinate 200,500 downwards.
CACCTTGCGCGCGCGCGGGGCCGGGGCGTCGCCGAACAGTTCCTCGATGGTGTAACCCTCGGTCTTGGCCAGCTTGGTCAGCTGTGCCCGGACCTTGGTGATCGGCCGGCGCTTGGCGACGATGGTCTGCTGTTTCTTGGCGGTACGGATCAGGGCGCCCAGCTCGCGTGCCGACAGGCCGGTCAGGTCAATGCTCATTTACGGTTACTCCGGAAACTAATAAGTGGACGGGACGAGCCAGTCCATGGCGTCGCGGGACAGAATAAAGATGAATTAATCCCAGCACAAATGCAGGCGGGTCATGGCCTGGCAGCATCCCGGCTGCATTGCGTCTGTTTTGACCGGATTATGTCCGCTGCAATATTGCTCAAATGGGCGTCAGCTAGAAAAAGACCGGGGCATGCCCCGGTCTTTTCCTGATCAGTCCTGCAGACGCTGCAGCAGGGTGGCCTTGTCCAGGTTCTCGGCTTCGCTGGCGCGGCGCGAGCGGTACTCGTAGGTACCGGCGGCCAGGCCACGTTCGCTGACCACCACGCGGTGCGGGATGCCGATCAGTTCCATGTCGGCAAACATCGCGCCCGGGCGCAGGCCACGGTCGTCCAGCGCGGTATCGAGGCCGGCGTCGCGAAGTTCCTGCAGCAGGTTGGACGCTGCATCGGCGACGGCAGCGTCGCCCTTCGGGTTGATCACGCACACCACCACCTGCCACGGCGCCATCGCGTCCGGCCAGATGATGCCGGCATCGTCATGGTTCTGTTCGATCGCGGCAGCCACCACGCGCGAGATGCCGATGCCATAGCAGCCCATCGCCATCACCGCCGCCTTGCCGTTCTCGTCCAGCACCGTGGCATCCAGCGCTTCGGCGTACTTGCGGCCCAGCTGGAACACGTGGCCGACTTCGATGCCACGGGCGATCTTCAGTTCGCCGCCGTCCAGCGCGCGGTCACCGGCACGCACGTTGCGGATGTCGGCCACTTCCGGTTCCGGCAGGTCGCGGCCCCAGTTGACGCCGGCCAGGTGGAAACCGGCTTCGTTGGCGCCGACGACGAAGTCGGACATCGCCGCCACTTCGCGATCAGCCACCACGCGGATGGCCTTGGCCGGGGCGACCGGGCCGAGGAAGCCCGGCACGCTGCCCAGGTACTCGGCGATTTCCGCCTCGCTGGCAAAGCGCTGTTCGTCCAGGCCGGCAACCTTGGCCAGCTTGATCTCGTTGACCTCATGGTCGCCGCGCACCAGCACCAGGACGAACTGCTGTGCCTTGCCTTCGCCCGCGATCAGCGCCACCGACTTCACCGTGCGCTGCAGGTCGATGCCGAGCAGGGCCGCGACGTCCTCGCAGGTCTTCTGGGTGGGGGTGTCGACCTTGCGCATGGCTTCGCTGGCGGCGGCACGCGGTGCCGGATCGGCGGCGATCGCCGCTTCCATGTTGGCCGCGTAGTCCGAACCGGTGGAGAACACCAGCGCGTCCTCGCCGGAATCGGCGATCACGTGGAATTCCTGCGACGCATCGCCGCCGATCGCACCGGAGTCGGCCTGCACCATGCGGAAGTCCAGGCCGAGGCGGGTGAAGATGCGGCTGTAGGCCGACTTCATGTTCTCGTACTCGCGCACCAGGCACTCATCGTGCAGGTGGAACGAATAGGCGTCCTTCATCAGAAACTCGCGCGAACGCATCACGCCGAAGCGCGGACGGATCTCGTCGCGGAACTTGGTCTGCACCTGGTAGAAATTGACCGGCAGCTGCTTGTAGCTGGACAGCTCGCTGCGCGCGAAGTCGCAGGCGGCTTCTTCGGCGGTCGGGCTGTAGCAGAACACCTGGTCCTTGCGGTCCTTGATCTTCAACAGCTGCGGGCCGAACTTCTGCCAGCGGCCGGTCTGCTCCCATAGTTCCTTCGGCTGGATGGTCGGGATCTGGAATTCCACGGCACCGGCGCGGTCCATTTCCTCGCGCACGATGCGCTCGACCTTGCGCAGCACGCGCAGGCCCAGCGGCGACCAGGTGTACAGGCCCGATGCCAGCTTGCGGATCATGCCCGCGCGCAGCATCAGCCGGTGGCTGGTGAGCTCGGCGTCGCTGGGGGTTTCCTTGGTGGTGTGCAGGTGGAACTGGGAGAGGCGCATCGTCGGCTTCGGATAACGGCAGAGACGCCTATTCTGCCAGCCCGGCCGGGGGGAGGGGTATCGGCAGGGCTGCGCCCTGCACCCGCCTCAAGCAACGTCAACTGCAACTGCCGAAGCGACGGCAAAGGCGAGTTTACTGGGGGACGGCGGGGTGGGCCCGGTGGCAGGGGACGCCGTAAACCCCGCTCCGCGGTCCGGCCCAGCCGCTGGCGGCTGTGCGTTCGGGCGCTTGCGAAGCAGTGCTTCGCGAGCAAAGCGCCCTCACCCATGGGGGCTTGGTCGCGGCATCCATGCCGCTCACACCCCTGCCACCGTACCCACCCCGCCTTCGACAGATTCCTGCGACCTGCCTGCATTTCTGTAGAGTCGAGCCTTGCTCGGCTGCTGTTCGATCAATTCCCGAAATATTCGATTTCCATGGAGATTGATCCACATATGGCGTGGATCAACTGCCCACCGGCCACCGGCCACCGGCCAACTGTCGAAGGCGGGGGCACTGTGGGTTTGCGGGGTGTGAGCCGCATGGATGCGGCGACCAAGCCCCCAGGGATGGGTTTACGGCGTCCCCGCAAACCCACAGTGCCCCGCCATCCCTCAGGAAGCCGCTTTGGCGTTTGACGTTGCCGTTGCTTGAAGCAGGTGCAGGGCTGCAAGCCCTGCCGATACCCTCACTCCGCCGGGCAGTAAGCCTTGATGGCGGCTTCAGCCAATCCCTTCTGCGCACTGCGCTGCTCCGGAGCCAACGGGGTATCGGCCTTGCCATCGCCATCGGTGTCCTGCATCACCTGGCCGCCACCGTCCAGCAGGGCCAGGTTGGCCCGGGCCGTGCTGCACTGCTCAGGCACCGGTGCGGCGGGGGTCTCGGCGCTGGCCGCAGCCTGTGGGCTGCGCGCCTGCGCACGGGTCTCGAATTTCCTGCCCGCCGGAGGGGTCTCCGAATACTGGGTCACGCCATTGGCGTCCTTCCATTTATAGACCGGGCCGGCCACGACGTTGGCACTGGCCAACAGCAGCAGGCATCCAAGGCAGGACAGGGCACGCATGGCAAACTCCACGGAATGGGCGTAGAACGCCGATTGCAGCATTGGCGCCGAGCACTGGCAAGTCGATTAAACTGGATTCCATGGACCCGATCACACCGCCGCCGCGTTCGCGCACGATTTACCTGCTGCCCAACCTGTTCACCACCGCCGGCCTGTTTGCCGGCTTCTACGCGATCATCGCCGCGGCCAACGGGGACTTCGTCAACGCCAGCATCGCCGTGTTCGTGGCAGCGGTGATGGATGGCCTGGATGGGCGCGTGGCGCGCCTGACCGGTACCAGCAGCGAATTCGGCGTGCAGTACGACTCGCTGGCCGATCTGGTCAGCTTCGGCATGGCCCCGGCACTGGTGATGTACCACTGGGCGCTGTCGTGGCTGAAGTTCGATGACCCGCTGCTCGGCCGCGTCGGCTGGGCCGTGGCCTTCCTGTATGCCGCCTGCGCGGCGCTGCGCCTGGCCCGCTTCAACACCCAGGTGGCGGTGGTCGACAAGCGCTGGTTCGTCGGCCTGGCCAGCCCGGCCGCGGCCGGCCTGATGATGTCCTTCGTCTGGGCGTTCGCCGATGGCAACCTGGGCTGGGACGGCAACCAGCTGCGCTACGTGGCGCTGGCGGTGACGATCATCGCGGCGCTGCTGATGGTCAGCCGCATCCGCTTCTGGAGCTTCAAGGGCGGCGCTGCCAAGGGCACCCGTTCGGACCGCGTGCCGTTCCTGGTGCTGGCACTGGTACCGGTGGCCATCGCCATCGCGGTCATCGATCTGCCGCGCGTGCTGTTCGCGGTGGGCATCCTGTACGCCTTGTCCGGCCCGGTGATGTGGGCCGTGCAGCGCCTGCGCAAGAAGCCCGAGGCCGCGTGAGCCAGGACCTGCCCGTGCTGTGGTCACCGGCCCAGCAGGCCTGGCTGCAGGCCATGGGCTACACCGTCTACCACGACGGCCAGTTGGCCGCGGAACTGGATGCCGCGCTGCAGCTGAGCGTGGCCGAAGCCGAGACGGCTGCCGCGCCAGCGGCGGAGCAGGCGCGGGCATCCACCGCACCCGCGCGCGAGCCTCTGGCTGCGGCCACACCGGTTTCCCGCCAGGAGCGTCCGGCACCCCCGCGTCGCGAGACCCCGGTCAGCGCACCGGACACCGCGCCTGCCGCTGCCCGCCCGCTGCCCGGCGGCAATGCCCGGCAGCCGGTGGTGCGGCTGCCGGATCGCCTGCAGATCGCCTTGCTGCGCGCGTCCGGCTGCAACCCCAACGATCCGGCCACGCAGGCGCTGATGGACAGCTGGCCGCTGGACCAGCTGCGCCAGGACCCGGCCGCCAAGCGCGCGCTGTGGCCGCAGCTGCGCACCCTGCGCAAGCGGGGTACGCCATGAGTGCGGTCAGCCAGCCCGGTCCGGTCAGCCTGCGTGCGCTGCGCGAGAGCGACCTCAACGCGGTGATGGCGATTGAAGTACGCGGCTATCCGTTTCCCTGGACCCGCGGCATCTTCGTTGACTGCCTGCGTGCCGGTTATCCCGGTCTGGCGATGGAGCGCGATGGCCAGCTGATCGGCTACGGCGTGCTCAGCATCGCCGCCGACGAGGCCCATGTGCTGAACATCTGCATCGATCCGTTCACGCAGTCGCGTGGCCTCGGGCGGCAACTGCTGCGGGCGCTGGTGCAGCTGGCCGGCGACCGTGGCGCGCAGCGGGTGTTCCTGGAAGTGCGTCCGTCCAACACGCCGGCGCTGGCGCTGTACCACAGCGAAGGCTTCAACGAGATCGGTCGCCGCCCGCGTTACTACCCGGCCGCACAGGGCCGCGAGGACGCGGTGGTGATGGCGATCGAACTGGTCGACGGCGACCTGCAGGCGATGCCGCCGCTGTAACCGGGAAGGATTGCCGGCCAGCGGCCGGCACTACCGACGGATCTCCGCTGTCATCGACACATCACCTGCCGTGGTAGGTGCCAACCTTGGTTGGCACGCATTGCTCACGCCAACCGCAGTGCCAATACACCGCCTACGATGAGCGCCGCCGCCAGCCAGCGCGCACGCGGAATGCGCTCGCGCAGCAGGAACACCGAGATCAGCAGCGCGAACAGGATCGAAGACTCACGCAGCGCGGAGACCATCGCCACCGGCGCCTGGGTCATCGCCCACAACGCCATCGCATAGGACGCCGTGGTGCCGACGCCGCCGGCCAGACCGAGAGGCCAATGCTGCCGCGCATAGTCCAGCACCGCGCCGCGCCGGGTGTACAGCGCCCACAATGGCAGGGGAATGCCCGACAGCAGGTACAGCCACAGCGTGTAGCTGAGCGCACTGCCGGACTGGCGCGCACCCTGCGCGTCGACCAGGGTGTAGGTGGCGATCATCGCCGCGGTCAGCAGTGGCAAGCGCAGTTGGCCGCCACGCGCACCCAGTGCCATGCACAGGATGCCGGTGCTCACCAGCACCACGCCCAGCCACGCGGCAGCTGGCAATGGTTCGCCCAGCAGGGTGCCGGCCAGCGCAACCAGGATCGGCGCGCTGCCACGCATCAGGGGATAGGCCAGGCTCATGTCGACCTGCTGGTAGCAGCGTGCGACCAGGCTGTAGTACGTCACCTGCAACAGCACCGACGCGCCCAGCCACGGCAAGCAGTGCGCGGCCGGGAACGGCAGGAAGGGCAGGGCGGCCGCCGACAGCAGCGCGGCGCTGCCCGTGACCAGCACGGTGCCGAGGAATTTGTCTGGTCCGCGCTTGACGATCGCATTCCAGCTGGCATGCAGGGCCGCAGCCGCGAGGACCAGCAGGAAAATGGAAAGAGGCATCGGGCGATGATGCCATGTCGGGAAAATGTTCCGGGTTTGGTGGGTGCCAACCTTGGTTGGCACATCGCTCAGTGCGGACCGAGGTCCGCACCCACCAGCATGGTGCTTACAGCTTCGCGCGCTGCTCGCGCAGGCCGGCCAGCTGGGTGTTCCAGTCGACCAGGCGCACGCGTTCCTGCTCGACCACCGCCGGTGGCACCTTGTCGGTGAACCTGGCCAGCTTGGTCTCGCTCTTTTCCTTTTCGGCTTCGACGCGGGCGATTTCCTTGTCCAGGCGCACGCGCTCGGCGTCGAGATCGACCAGGCCTTCCAGCGGCACCAGCAGCTTCAGCTCGCCCACGATCGCAGCGGCAGCCGGCGGTGCGCTTTCGCCTTCGGCCAGCCACTGGATGCTGTCCAGCTTCAGCAGGAACGACAGCGAAGCGCTGAAGCGTTCGATGCGCACGCGGTCCTGTGCCAGGCCGGCCTGCAGGCGCAGCGGCACCAGCTTGGACGGGGCGACGTTCAATTCGCTGCGCACGCGGCGCACGGCAGTGATCACCGCCTTCAGCCATTCCACGTCGGCCTCGGCCTGGGCGAAATCGCCCTCGAACTCGGCCGCGGTCGGGTACGGGCGCAGCGACAGCGTGGTTTCGGCCAGGCCCAGGCGCGGGGCCAGCTGCTGCCACAGCTGTTCGGTGATGAACGGCGTGAGCGGGTGCAGCAGGCGCAGCAGCGCTTCCAGCACGTACAGCAGGGTGTGGCGGGTGCTTTCGGCATCGGCGCCGTCGGCACCGTTCAAGGCCGGCTTGCTCAGTTCCAGGAACCAGTCGCAGAACGCGTTCCAGGCGAACTCGTACAGGCACTGTGCCAGCAGATCGAAGCGGTAGGCGGCGAAATGGCCCTGCGCTTCGGCAGTGGTGGCGGCCAGGCGCGCGAGGATCCAGCGCTCGGCATCGGTGCGCGGCTTCGGCACGCCGGTGAACGCGGCACCTTCAGTGTTCATCAGCGCGAAGCGGCTGGCGTTCCACAGCTTGTTGCAGAAGTTCTTGTAGCCCTCGGCGCGGTTCATGTCGAACTTGATGTCGCGGCCGTGGGTGGCCAGCGCGGCGATGGTGAAGCGCAGCGCATCGGCACCGTGGGCAGCAATGCCGTCCGGGAATTCCTTGCGGGTGGCCTTTTCGATCTTCTCCACCATCTTCGGCTGCATCAGGCCGCCGGTACGCTTGGCGACCAGGTCGTCGATGGTGATGCCGTCGATGATGTCCAGCGGGTCGAGCACGTTGCCCTTGCTCTTGGACATCTTCTGGCCCTGGCCGTCGCGGATCAGGCCGGTGAAGTAGACGTCCTTGAACGGGATCTTCCCGACCAGGTTGTCGGTGGCCATGATCATGCGCGCCACCCAGAAGAAGATGATGTCGAAGCCGGTGATCAGCACCGACGACGGCAGGTAGCGGTCGAAGCCGCGCTCGGCCATCGCCTGTTCGTTCGGCCAGCCCAGGGTGGAGAATGGCCACAGCTGCGAGGAGAACCAGGTCTCCAGCACGTCGCTTTCCTGGTTCAGCACCACGTCGCTGCCGAGGTTGTTCTTCGCGCGCACTTCGTCTTCGCTGCGACCGACGTAGCAGTTGCCGGTGGCGGCGTCGAACCACGCCGGAATGCGGTGGCCCCACCACAGCTGGCGGCTGATGCACCAGTCCTGGATGTTGTTCATCCAGTGGCGGTAAGTGTTGATCCAGTTCGGCGGAACGAAGGCGATGCTTCCGTCCTCGACCAGTTCCAGGCCACGCTTGGCCAGGTCGTCCATCTTCACGAACCACTGGTCGGTCAGGTACGGCTCGATCACCTGGCCGGTGCGATCACCGCGCGGCACCTGCAGCTTGTGCGCCTTGGTCTCGACCAGGATGCCCAGGTCTTCCAGCTCGGCCAGCACGGCCTTGCGCGCGGCGTAGCGGTCCAGGCCCTGGAAGCGTTCGGGTGCGTTTTCATTCAGCGCCGCCACCGGGGTGAACAGGTTGATCATCGGCAGGCTGTGGCGCACGCCCACTTCATAGTCGTTGAAATCGTGCGCCGGGGTGACCTTGACCACGCCGGTGCCGAACGCACGGTCCACGTAATCGTCGGCGATCACCGGCACGCGGCGGCCGGTCAACGGCAGCACCACCTGCTTGCCGATCAGGTGCGCATAGCGCTCGTCTTCCGGATGCACCATCACCGCCGTATCACCCAGCAGGGTTTCCGGGCGCGTGGTGGCGACCACCAGGTAGTCGCGGGTTTCGCGCAGGGTTTCCACGCCGTCGGCATCGCGCTCGACGTGCTCGTAGCTCAGGCCTTCATCCAGCGTGTAGGCGATCGACCACAGGAAGCCGTCTTCCTCGGCGCTCTCCACTTCCAGGTCGGAAATGGCGGTCTTCAGCACCGGGTCCCAGTTGACCAGGCGCTGACCACGGTAGATCAGGCCCTGCTCGTACCAGCGCACGAAGGCTTCGTTGACGGCGGCCGACGGCTGCGGGTCCATGGTGAAGGTGCTGCGCGACCAGTCGGCGGAGGTGCCGAGGCGGCGCATCTGGCGCTCGATGGTGTCGCCGGACTGCTGCTTCCACTCCCAGACCTTGCCGATGAAGCCCTCGCGGCCCAGCGAATCGCGGGTCTCGCCCTTGCCTTCCAGCGCCAGGTTGCGGCTGACCACCATTTCGGTGGCAATGCCGGCATGGTCGGTACCGACCTGCCACAGCGTGTCGTAGCCACGCATGCGGTGGTAGCGCACCAGCGCATCCATCAGGGTCTGCTGGAACGCGTGGCCCATGTGCAGGGTGCCGGTTACGTTCGGCGGCGGCAGCAGGATGGTGTACGGCTCGCCCGTGCCGGACGGCTTGAAGTGGCCGGCCTTCTCCCAGGCCTCGTAGAGGTCGGTCTCGAAGGACTTCGGGTCGTAGCTGGAGGCGAGTTGGGTCATGCGGGGGAACCAGGAGGTAATCGTTGAAGGATCAGGGCGCGGCGGCGGCCCATCAAGGGGGCCGGGGCGCGCTTACATGTCGTGCTTGTTCAGGTCGTAACCGGCGGCCTTGTACTGGCGCCAGCGTTCGCGCAGCGGTTCGCGTGCTTCCGGGTCGGCCGGAACCACTTCCAGCACGCGCTCGCACTCGCCCAGCCAGGGCTCATCACGCAGGTTGATCACCAGCGGACGCGCCGGTGCCCCGGTGCCGGGTACGGCGATCAGCACCAGCGCCTCTTCCTCGTCCATGTCCTCGCCGGCGATCTGGTGCGGGATGTAGGCATCGTTGTCGAACGCCCACAGCAGCTCGTCCAGCTCCTCGGCCTGGGCCTGGTCGCGGGCCAGTACCAGGGTGAACAACCCGGCGTCGTTGGCCTTGCGCGCCAGTTCGCAGACCAGGCGCAACGGCTCGGTCAGGAAACGGGGCTTGGCGATCAGGTAGAAGTCGGCGCGGGGCATGGCAGGGTCCGGGTCAGGCAGGGTTCCGGCGGTGCCGGGCGAGGCCCCGGCCGGCGGGCGCCGGCCAGGGTCGGGTACGGCATCAGGCGCGGGCGGCCTGGTCCAGCAGCCACTGGCTCAGCAGGCCGACCGGGCGGCCGGTGGCCATGCCACGTTTGCCTTCATCGCTGGCCACGCCGGCGATGTCCAGGTGGGCCCAGCGCTGGCCTTCGGTGAAGCGCGACAGGAAGCAGCCAGCGGTGATCGCACCGGCCCAGCGGCCGCCGATGTTGTAGACGTCGGCGAAGGTCGAATCCAGCATCGGCTGGTACTCGTCCCACAGCGGCAGGCGCCAGGCGCGGTCGAACACGTGCTCGCCGGCGGCCAGCAGCTCGTTGGCCAGGTCGTCGTGCTTGCTCATCAGGCCGGCGGTCTGGTGGCCGAGGGCGACCATGCAGGCACCGGTCAGGGTGGCCACGTCGACCAGCGCGGTCGGCTCGAAGCGCTGCGCGTAAGTCAGCGCGTCGCACAGGATCAGGCGGCCTTCGGCGTCGGTGTTGCCCACTTCGATGGTCTTGCCCGACATCGAGGTGATCACGTCGGACGGGCGGTAGGCGTTGCCGTCGATGGCGTTTTCCACCGCCGGCACCACCACCACGAGGTTCAGCGGCAGCTTGGCCTTGACCGTAGCGACGAAGGTGCCGATGACGTTGGCGCCACCGCACATGTCGTACTTCATTTCTTCGATGCCGCCCTGGGTCTTCAGGTTGACGCCACCGGTATCGAAGGTGATGCCCTTGCCGACCAGCACGTACGGCTTGGCGTCGCCAGCACCGGTCCACTTCAGCACCACCAGGCGCGGGCGGTTGGCCGAACCACGGGCCACGGCCAGCAGCGAACCCATGCCCAGCGCTTCCATCTGGTGCTCGTCGAGGATCTCGGCTTCGGCACCGTCATGCTCGCCGGCAAACTTCACGCCCACCTCGGCCAGGTAGGCCGGGGTGCAGTAGTTCGGCGGCAGGTTGCCCAGCTCGCGGGCGAACTCGACACCGGCGGCGATGGCCTGGCCCTGGGCCAGGGCCTGCGCGTCGTCACCGGCGATGGCCAGCTGGGCCAGGCCGGCGTCGTCGGCCTTCTTCTTGCCCAGGGTGGCGGTGTAGCGGTAGGCGGCGTGATCGGCGGCGATCACCGCCTGGCGGATCGCCCAGGCCGCGTCGCGGTCCTTGATGGCCACTTCGGACAGGGTGAACAGTGCGCTGCGGGCAGCACCGGCCTTCAGCGCGCGCACGGCGTCGCCGACGGCCTTCAGGTACTGCGGCACGCCGAAACGGGCGACTTCGCCCAGGCCGACCACCAGCACGCGCGGGGCAGTCACGCCCGGCAGGTCATGCAGCAGGGTGGTGGCGCCGGTCTTGCCGGACAGGTCGCCGCGCTGGGCCAGGGCGGCCAGGCGGCCACCGCTGGCGGCGTCCAGGGCCTGTGCGGCCGGGGTCAGGGTATGGTCGGCATAGGCGCCGACCACCAGGCAATCAACGGCGGCGGCGGCCGGAGCAACGTGGTTCAGGGTGAATTCGAGGGCCATTGAGCAGATTCCATTGGCGAGTCCGTACAATCGCAGGCCGTTTACGCCCAGACAGTAGACTGGGCGGCACCGCGAACGAACCCCAGAGTTTAAACCACCGCCCCATGCTGAAGCTCGACCGATACCTGCTGGGCGATTTCGTCCAGAGTTTCCTGGCTACCCTGATCGTCCTGCTGGTGGTCAGCGTGGGCGGCGTGCTGGTGGACATCCTCGGCAACATCGCCGACGGGCGGCTGCCGGCCAAGCTGCTGTTCTCGCAGCTGGGCCTGCAGTTCATCGCCTACCTGCCGCTGATCCTGCCGCTGGCACTGATGCTGGGCCTGCTGCTGGCCATCGCCCGCCTGTACCGCGATTCGGAAATGGCGGTCATCACCGCCATTGGCGTGGGCCCCAAGCGCCTGCTGCGGCCGCTGTTGATGCTGGTGGTGCCGGTGGTGGTGCTGGTCGGCACCTGCTCGCTGTGGCTGGGCCCCTGGGCCGGCCGGGTGGCCGAGCAGATGATCATCGAGGCCAACCGCAGCGTGCTGATGGCCGGCCTGGAGCCGGGCCGCTTCACCCCGCTGCCCAATGGCGGCGTGGTCTACCTGTCCTCGATCTCGCCCGATGGCACCCAGCTGGGCAACGTGTTTCTGCAGCGCCAGAAGGATGACCGCCTGGAGGTGGTGTCGGCCAATGGCGGTCGCATGTTCTTCGAGGGTACCCGCCAGCGCTTCCTGGAGCTGGATGACGGCCACCAGGTGGAAGGGCCTGTAGCCGGTGCGCTGGACTACCGCCTGGCGACCTTCGCCCGCAATGACGTGGCCCTGCCCGATGGCGCGCAGACCCGCACCGAGGATGACCCGGAACTGATGCCGACCCTGCAGCTGATCGGCGATGAGCGTCCGCAGGCGCAGGCGCAGCTGCACCGCCGCCTGGCCCCGCCGCTGATCGCGCTGGCGTTCGCCCTGCTGACCGTGCCGCTGGGCCGCAGCTCGCCGCGCCAGCAGCGCTACGGCCGCATGATGCTGGCGCTGATGGCCTACATGGTCGGCACCAACCTGATGTTCATCGGCAGCGGCTGGATCGCCAACGGCAAGATCCCCCCTGCGCTCGGCCTGTGGTGGTTGACCCTGCCGCTGCTGGCGCTGGCCATCTGGATGTATGCACGTGATGGCCGCCTGGGCCGCCCGAAGGGAGCCCGCGCATGAGGCTGCGCCCGATGCGTTTCGACCTGTACCTGGGCCGGTCGGTGTTCACCACCGTGTTGCTGACCTGGGCCGTACTGGTCGGCCTGGACGTGGTGATGGCGTTCTCCGGCGAGTTCAAGGACATCGGCAAGAACGGCTACACCCTGGGCCATGCCGCCGCCTGGGTGCTGTATACGGTGCCACGCCGCGCTTACACCATGTTCCCCACCGCCGCGGTGATCGGCGCACTGATGGGCCTGGGCCAGCTGGCGGCGACCTCGGAGCTGACCGCGCTGCGTGCACTGGGGCTGTCGCGCAAGCGCCTGAGCGTTTCAGTGGCGATCGCGCTGTCGCTGCTGACCGCGGTGATGGTGCTCAGCGCCGAGACCCTGGGCCCCTGGGGCCAGGACCGTGCCGATGCGTTGAAGTCCAGTGCCAAGTGGGGGCGGGATATCGCCACCAGCCGTTATTCGGGCCTGTGGGCACGCGAGGGCGATACCTTCCTCAATGCGCAGAGTGGCGAGGAGCAGCTGGTTGGCGACAAGGGCACGCGCCTGATCCTGCGCGACGTGCGCCTGTATCACATCGCTGAAGACGGCCGGATCGCCTCGCTGACCCATGCTGCCACCGTCGAGCATGACAAGGATGGCTGGGTATTGACGGGCGTGCGCCGGGACACCTTTGGTGAACGCTCGGCCACGCGTGAGGAAGTGGCGCGCGAAGCGTGGAATTCTTCGCTGGATCCGGCGGCGCTGGCCACCGGCATCGCCAAGCCGCGCAACCTCAGCGTGGCCGAACTGAGCACCAGCATCGCCTATCGCCAGCGCAACGGGCTGGATGCGCGCGACTTCGAGGATGTGTACTGGAGCCGCTGGTTCTACCCGGTGAACGTGCTGGCGCTATGCCTGGCGGCGGTGCCGTTCGCGTTCGGTTCGCTGCGCAGCGGCGGCATGGGCAAGCGCCTGTTCCTGGGCATCCTGTTCGCGCTGGGCTTCTGGCTGCTGCAGCTGTTCTTTGGGCGCATGGCCGGCGCGTTGAAGTTCGATTACCGCATTGCCTATGCGCTGCCGCCGATCGTGATGCTGGCGGTGTCAGGACTGCTGTTCCGGCGCAAGTCGGGCTGATTCTGGTTGTTGTAGAGCCGAGCCTGTGCTCGGCTGTCACGTACAGTGCGGAAAGCAGCCGAGCACGGGCTCGGCTCTACAGACAGCGCCTTACCGTTTCGGCATCCGCACCAGGCGGGTACCGCTGGCGCGGTCATGCCAGGTCAGGCGTTCGCGATCGACCCACGCCCACCAGAATCCCAGTCCACCCAGCAGCAGGGACAGCGTGCCCACGGCGAAGCGCAGCCACAGCTGGCTGCGCCGCAGCGGCGCGCCATCGCTGGCGTGCAGTTTCAGCCGCCACGGCCGCATGCCCAGCGTCTGCCCGCCGCGGCGCCAGCTTGCCGTCGCGTACCACCCCGTGATCGCCCAGCACACCGCCCACAGCAGCCACTGCCAAGCACTGAACGGCGCGATGTTCTCGCGCTGGGCATGGCCGCTGAAGGTGTAGGCAAGGGTGAACAGGGCGCCGGCCAGCATCCACAGCGCCAGCACCGGCAGCGCGTCGTAGACCATCGCCAGCGCGCGCCACAGCAGCAATGCGCGCGGGCGGGGCAGCTCTGTAGCGGCCGCAGGGGCCGTATCAATGACGGGGCGGGACATGCGCCGAGCATACGCAATGCTGGCCGCATCCGCAGTGGCCCTCGTATCCTGCACGCATGGCCTCTGTTTCCACCCCCGCCGAACGCCGCCAGCTGGTGCAGCAACTGCCCGAGCTGCGCGCCGATGACAGCGTGCGCATCCAGCGCTTCCTCGATGCGATCTGGGCCGAGAACGGCCTGGCCCGCGCCACCCTCGACAGCTACCGGCGCGACCTGGAAGGGCTGGCACGCTGGATGGACGGGCGCGATGGTGGCCTGGCCGGCATCGAGCGTCCCGGCCTGTTCGACTATCTGGCTTGGCGTACCCGCCACGGCTGGTCACCGCGCAGCAATGCGCGGTTGCTGTCGGCGCTGCGGGCGTTCTTCGCCGATGGCGTGCGCCGCGGCGAACGCAGCGAGGATCCCAGCGCGCTGCTGGATCCGCCCAAGCTGCCACGATTGCTGCCCAAGGCGCTGGCCGAGAGCCAGATCGACGCGCTGTTGGCAGCACCGGATGTCGACAGCCCGCTGGGCCTGCGCGATCGGGCCATGCTGGAGCTGATGTATGCCGCCGGCCTGCGCGTGAGCGAGCTGGTGCTGCTGCCCGCCACCGCGGTCAACCTGCGCCAGGGCGTGCTGCGGGTGACCGGCAAGGGCAGCAAGGAACGGCTGGTGCCGCTGGGTGAGGAGTCGCAGCACTGGCTGGAGCGTTACCTGCAGCAGTCGCGCCCGCTGCTGGTCGGCAAGGGCAAGGTGCACGCGTTGGCAGACGGGCAGACACCGTTGTTCGTCGAGCCGACGCTGCATGCGCTGACCCGCCAGGCGTTCTGGCATCTGGTCAAGCGCCACGCCCAGGTGGCCGGCATCGATCCGGCGCGGATCAGCCCGCATGGCCTGCGGCACAGCTTTGCCACGCATCTGCTCAACCGCGGTGCCGACCTGCGCGCGCTGCAGATGCTGCTCGGCCACAGCTCGCTGTCGACCACCCAGATCTACACCCTGGTGGCCCGCGAACACCTGCAGAAGCTGCACGCACGCCACCATCCGCGCGGCTGAGCGCAGGCCTGAACCCCGGCCTCAAGCGTCGGGCGGTGTCGCGGCCCGGTCGCGGCAGCTGTGTCAGAATCCGGGGTCTTCTTCTGCCGCGGACCGCTCCATGCTCCGATTTGCCATCGCCGCCGTGTTCGGTGCGCTCAGCCTGACCGCCTGCGCCCAGCCGGCCCCGCCAGCTGCCAAGGCACCCGCCACCGCTGCGGCCAAGGCCAGCCCGGCCGCCAACGCGTCGGCCGATCAGGCCGTGCGCGCCGCGCTGACCGCGCTGAACCCCGGTTTCCAGGTGGACTACATCGGTGCTGCACCGTTCCCCGGCTTCCGTGAGGTCGTCGTGTCCGGCCAGCTGCTGTACGTGTCCGATGATGGCCGCTACCTGTTCCAGTCGCAGCCCTACGACACCCGCGCCAAGGGCCCGGCCAACAGCGAAGGTCTGCTCGGCTACCGCCGCGATCTGCTGGCCAAGGCCAACCATGGCGACCGCATCGTGTTCGCCGCGCCGAATGCCAAGTACACCATCAGCGTGTTCACCGACATCGAGTGTGGCTACTGCCGCAAGCTGCACCAGGACATCGCCGAGCTCAACCGCAACGGCATCACCGTCGAGTACCTGGCGTTCCCGCGCATGGGGCTGGGCAGCAAGGACTACACCGACATGATCTCGGTCTGGTGTGCAGCGGATCGCCGCCAGGCGCTGACCAATGCCAAGCGCGGTGGCAATGTGCCGGCCAAGAACTGCACCAACCCGGTGGCGATGCAGTACGCACTGGGCCAGCAGCTGGGCGTGAACGGGACGCCGGCGATCTTCGCGCCGGACGGTACCCAGCTGGGCGGTTACCTGCCGCCGGCGCAGCTGCGCGCGGCGCTGGAAAAGCTGTCGGCCAAGCGCTGATCGCCGCCGACCTTGTTTCTGTAGAGCCGAGCCCATGCTCGGATGATGTTTCCGCAGCCGAGCATGGGCTCGGCTCTACAGGTAGGAAGCCGGGGGCGCGCAGCACCCCCGGCTTTTTTCTTACTTCAGGCCATCACTGACCGCCTTGGTCAGCGTGCCCTGTGCATCGTCACCACTGAACTCCCAGACGAACGCGCCGCCCAGGCCCTGGGTCTTCACGTAGCCCATCTTGCGGGTGATGTTGGCCGGGGTATCGAAGCTCCACAGCGTGCTGCCGTTGTAGATCCAGGTGGCACCGGCGGTGTTGTCGGTGTAGCCCGGCCACGTCAGGTTCTTCAGCACCTTCCAGTCTTCGATGCCGGCCTCGTAGGTACCCGGCGCGGCGCCGGTGGCGGTCTGGTACAGGCCGTTGTTGGCGTTGGCCACACCGGTCCAGCCGCGCCCATAGTAGCCGATGCCCAGGTTGAGCTTGGCGGCGGGCACGCCTCGGCTGATGAAGGCCTCGATGGCGTCGTTGCTGTTGTACAGCTTCTGGTCGCCGGTGGACGGATCATTCGGCGAATCAAACAGCGCCGACTGGTGATTGGTCTTCGCATCCCACGCACCGTGGAAGTCGTAGGTCATCACGTTGATGTAGTCCAGGTACGGGTGGTACGCGGCCGGATCGGTGACGCGGATCTTGTCGATGCCGGCGCCCACCGCCACCGTCAGCAACAGGCCCGGACGCACCGCATCGAGCTGGCGGCGGAACTCGGCCATCAGTGCGGTGAAGTTGGCGTTGTCTTCCGGCTTGCCGCATTCGATGCCGCAGGCCACCGGGTATTCCCAGTCGATGTCGATGCCGTCGAACACGCCCAGCGCGGCACCGGCGCCACCGGCACCGTCGGTCACCGGCAGGTTGCCCTTGATGTAGGCGTCGATGCACGAGGCAACGAAGGCCTGGCGGTTTTCCGGGCGCGCCGCGCTGGAGAAGCCGCGCGACCAGGTCCAGCCACCCAGCGAGATCAGCACCTTCATGCCCGGGTACTTGGCCTTGAGCTGCTTGAGCTGGTTCCAGTTGCCGCGCAGCGGCTGGTCCCAGGTATCGGCGCTGCCGCTGACACTCTCGGCGGCACTGAAGGCCTTGGTGTAGTCGGCGAAGGCGTCGCCACCGGCACCGCTGTTCGGATCCGACGGCTGGGTGATGCCCACTTCGCAGCGGTTGTTGCGCACGTTGCCGAACGCGTAGTTGATGTGGGTCAGGCGTGCGGCCGAGCCGCTGCTGTCGATGTTCTTGACCCGGTAGTTGCGGCCGTAGATGCCCCACTGGGTGAAGTGGCCGATGACCCGCTTGCCGGTGGTGCCACCGTCACCGGCCAGCGTGCTGGCGCTGATCTCGGTGCCCTGTGCCGACGCATTGCCGGCGTTGTCGCGAGCGCGCACGCGGTAGCGGTAGCTGGTGGAGGCAGTCAGCCCGCCGTCGACATAGCTGGCACTGGACGGTGAACCGACCAGGCTGCCGTTGCGGTACACGTCGTAGCCGGCCACGCCGCTGCCGCCGGTGTTGTCGGTGGACGGGTTCCAGCTGAGTGCGATGCTGTTGGCGGTGCGCGTACCGACCGCCAGCCCGCCCGGCACGCTCGGTGCGGTGGTATCGCCACCGGCGGCGTTGACGGTGATGGTGATGGTCGCGGTGCTGCTGGTGGCGTTGTTGTTGTCAGTGGCCACCGCGCGCAGGGTGTGGCTGCCGACGCTGGCATTGGCCCAGCTGGCCGCGTACGGCGCACTGGTGGCCACGCCCAGCGTGCTGCCATCGCGGAAGAACTCGACCTTGGCGACGCTGCCGTCCGGATCACTGGCGTTGGCAGTCACGTTGACCGTGCTGCCGGCACTGAAGGTGGCGCCGTTGGCCGGCGAGGTCAGGCTGACCACCGGCGGCTGGTTGGCGCCGCTGCCATCGCAGGCGCCGAGGTTGGTGTAGTAGGGCGCACCGGCCGGATGGTCCGGCGGCGCGTTCCAGATGTCCTGGTTCGCCCGATAGAGGACGCCTCCTTTCTGCAGGGTATCGCCGGCCCGGTAGATCCTGGCCTGGTCCCACTGGGCCACCCCGGCACAACTGGCGGCCTGCGCCAGGCCGGGCAGGGCGGCGGCACCGGCGGCCACGGCAAGCAGCCAGGCCAGGCGGCGGGGACGACAGCTTCGGGTCGCACGTTCGGCACTGCGCACAATCGGGTCGTACATGGGTAAGTCTCCGATCAAAGGGCGCGCGGGCCCCGATGGCGCCGCGCGTGACGCAGGTCCGGGCATCGCCCGGGAAGGCGACGGAGGGGCCGGACGGAGGTACCTGGGAGGCCGGGGAGAGAGTCCGGCGCCAGGTAGGGACAACGTTGTCATCAATCGTGTGGTCAATCCGTGAGCAAGCGCATGGTTCGGGGAATCGGGCGGAGAGCGCGCTGCGCGCGGTCGGCGGCCATCGGCGGAGCCCCTCGTGGTTGGTCGGCACGCGAATTCAAGGGTTTGGCCGGGCGGGTGGGCGTCCCCCGCCACCGGACCCACCCCGCCATCCCACGGGAAGCCAGCTTTTGCTCTGGCCGTTGCCGTTGCCCTGGCCTCGGCGGGTGCCGGGCGCCGCCCGGCAGAGCCCTTCCCCCGCTTCCGGTACAATGTCGGGCCCGTTTCCCAACTACGGTTCCCCGGACATGATGGTCCTCGAGGGCGCGCCCGCCCTGTCGCCGTTCCGCCGCGAACGTCTTGAATCCCGCCTGCAGTCCATCGCTCCCTCCCTGCGCATCAGCGGTGCCTGGCACGTCTACTTCGTGCAGCCCGAAGGCAGCGCCACCCCCGACCTGACCACGCTGTGCCGCATCCTCGAAGCTGCGCCGCAGGCCGAGGCCCTGGCCGAAGGCGCGGTCAGCCGCATCGTGGTGCCGCGCCTGGGCACGTTGTCGCCGTGGTCGAGCAAGGCCACCGAGCTGGTCCGTGGTGCCGGGCAGCCGGTGAGCCGGGTCGAGCGCGGCCTGCGCATCGACGTGCAGGGCTGGCCGGCCGATGCCGCCGCCCAGCAGGCGCTGGTCAAGGCACTGCACGACCCGATGACGCAGTCGGTGCTGGAGACCGTGGAGCAGGGCCAGGCGCTGTTCTCGGCGCCGGCCCGTGGCGAACTGGAACGCGTGCCGGTGGACCAGCTGGAGGCCGCCAACCAGCGCCTCGGCCTGGCCATGGCCCAGGACGAGATCGACTACCTGCGCGAACGCTTCACCGCGCTGGGCCGCTCGCCGTCGGACGTGGAACTGATGATGTTCGCGCAGGCCAATTCCGAGCACTGCCGGCACAAGATCTTCAACGCCAGCTGGACCATCGACGGCCAGGAACAGGACCGCTCGCTGTTCCGGATGATCAAGAACACCCACCAGCAGACCCCGCAGCACACGCTCAGCGCGTACAGCGACAATGCCGCGGTGATCGAAGGCCATCCGGCGTCGCGCTACCGCCCCGATCCGGCCAGCGGCGAGTACCGCCGCGAAGCACAGGTGCCCAGCGCGTTCCAGATCAAGGTGGAAACGCACAACCACCCGACCGCGATCGCGCCGTTCCCGGGCGCATCGACCGGCAACGGTGGCGAGATCCGCGACGAAGGCGCGACCGGCCGTGGTGGCAAGCCGAAGGCGGGCCTGTCCGGTTTCTCGGTCTCGCACCTGCGCATTCCGGAACTGCCGCAGCCGTGGGAAGCGCCGCGCGCGCTGAACCCGCGGATGGCACCGGCACTGGAAATCATGACCGACGGCCCGCTGGGCGGCGCTGCGTTCAACAACGAGTTCGGCCGCCCGAACCTGCTCGGCTACTTCCGCAGCTTCGAGCTGCCGGAAGGCGCCGATCTGGTCCGCGCCTACGACAAGCCGATCATGCTGGCCGGTGGCCTCGGCGCGATCGATCGCGTACAGGTCGACAAGATCCCGCTGCAGGCCGGTGATGCGGTCATCGTGCTCGGTGGCCCGGCGATGCTGATCGGCCTGGGCGGCGGCGCCGCCAGTTCGGTGGCCTCCGGTGAAAGCGCCGAGGACCTGGACTTCGCCAGCGTGCAGCGCGACAACCCGGAAATGGAGCGTCGCTGCCAGGAGGTCATCGACCGCTGCGTGGCAATGGGTGCCAACAACCCGATCAAGTTCTTCCATGACGTCGGTGCAGGTGGCCTGTCCAATGCCATCCCCGAACTGCTGCACGACTCGAACGTCGGTGGTGTCATCGACCTGGGCAAGGTGCCCACCGATGACCCGTCGCTGTCGCCGATGCAGCTGTGGTGCAACGAATCGCAGGAACGCTACGTGCTCGGCGTGGCCCAGGAGCGCCTGGCCGAGTTCGCCGCGCTGTGCGCGCGCGAGCGCTGCCCGTTCGCTGCCGTTGGCGTGGCCACCGCTGAAGAGCACCTGGTGGTCGCCTACGGCGCCGTGCCGGGCCACACCCCGGCCGATGCGCCGATCGACCTGCCGATGGACGTGCTGTTCGGCAAGCCGCCGAAGATGCACCGCGACACCGCGCACCCGCCGGCACCGCGCTGGCCGGCGCTGAAGACCGGCGGCCTGGACCTGCAGGACGCCGGCCTGCGCGTGCTCGCGCACCCGACGGTCGCTTCGAAGAACTTCCTGGTCACCATCGGTGACCGCAGCGTCGGTGGCCTGACCGCGCGCGAACAGATGGTCGGCCCGTGGCAGCTGCCGGTGGCCGACGTGGCGATCACCCTGGCCGACTTCGACGGCGTGGCCGGCGAAGCGATGTCGATCGGCGAGCGCACCCCGCTGGCCCTGCTCGATGCGGCTGCTTCGGCACGCATGGCGGTGGGCGAAGCGCTGACCAACCTGTGCGCGGCCCCGGTCGATGCGCTGGATGAGATCAAGCTGTCGGCGAACTGGATGGCCGCGGCCGGCCACCCCGGCGAAGACGCGCTGCTGTACGACGCGGTGAAGGCGGTGGGCATGGAACTGTGCCCGCAGCTGGACATCAGCATCCCGGTCGGCAAGGACTCGCTGTCGATGCAGGCGCAGTGGCACGACCAGGGCGAAGCGCACAAGAGCGTGTCGCCGGTGTCGCTGGTGATCTCGGCGTTCGCGCCGGTGGCCGACGTGCGCCAGCAGCTGACCCCGCTGCTCGACCGTGATGTGGACAGCGAGCTGTGGTTGATCGGCCTCGGCGCCGGCAAGCAGCGCCTGGGCGGTTCGATCCTGGCGCAGGTGCATGCCGACCACGGCGACCTGCCGGCCTTCGCCGGCGCCGCACCGGACCTGGACGACCCGCAGCGCCTGCGTGGCTTCTTCGAGCTGATCCGCGATGCGCGCCAGGCCGGCCTGCTGCTGGCTTACCACGACCGCAGCGACGGCGGCGCCTTCGCCGCGCTGTGCGAAATGGCCTTCACCTCGCGGCTGGGCCTGGACATCACCCTCGATGCCTGGGGCGACGATCCGTTCCGCAGCCTGTTCAATGAAGAGCTGGGCGCGGTGGTGCAGATCGCCCGCGAAGACCGCGCCGCCTTTGCCGACCTGGTCGAGCGCCATGCACTGATCGAGTGTGCACAGCGCATCGCCAAGCCGACCACCGCACCGGTGGTGCGCGTGTCGCTGGCCGGCGAGAACCTGGCCGAATGGCGCTGGGAAGCGCTGTTCGACGCCTGGTGGTCGGTCACCCACGCGATGCAGAAGCGCCGCGACAACCCGGCCAATGCCGATGCCGAGCGCGAGATCGCCCGTGCCTTCACTGCGCCGGGCCTGAAGCCCAAGCTCAGCTTCGACCTCAATGAAGATGTGGCCGCCCCGTTCATCAGCACCGGCGCGCGTCCGCGCGTGGCGGTACTGCGCGAGCAGGGCGTCAACGGCCAGATCGAAATGGCCAACGCCTTCGAACGTGCCGGCTTCCGCGCCTTCGACGTGCATATGAGCGACCTGATCGAAGGCCGCGTGGCATTGCAGGACTTCACCGGCCTGGTCGCCTGCGGTGGCTTCAGCTACGGCGACGTGCTGGGTGCCGGCCGCGGCTGGGCCACCTCGATCCTGGAGCGCAGTGCGCTGCGTGATGCCTTTGCCGCGTTCTTCGCGCGCGAGGACAGCTTCGCGCTGGGCGTGTGCAACGGTTGCCAGATGATGAGCCAGCTCAAGGGCATCATTCCGGGGGCCGAGCACTGGCCGCAGTTCCGCCGCAACGCCAGTGAGCAGTTCGAAGCCCGTACCGCGCTGCTGGAAGTGGTGGAGTCGCCGTCGATCCTGCTGCGTGGCATGGCTGGTTCGCGCCTGCAGGTGGCGGTGGCGCATGGTGAAGGCCAGGCCGTGTTCGACAATGCCGTCGACCAGGCAGCCGCTCGCGTTTCGCTGCGCTACATCGATGGCAACGGCAACGTGGCCAGCCAGTACCCGCTGAACCCGAACGGTTCGCCGGACGGCATCACCGGCCTGACCAGCAGCGACGGCCGCGTCACCATCATGATGCCGCACCCGGAACGCACGCCGCGCGCGCTCAACATGAGCTGGGCGCCGGCCGAGTGGCAGGGTGACTCGCCGTGGATGCGCATGTTCCGCAACGCGCGGGTATGGTGCGGCTGATCGCAGCGTTCTGCGCAGGCCGCAATGCCGCTGCGTACGGAAAAACCCGCCGTTGATCGGCGGGTTTTTCTATGGGCGCGTGAAACTCCTGTCCCGACCGCTAGTTACATCGATTTTCATGCGGCGGAACTTCGTCACGCTTGCCTAACAAAACACTTTCATAAACAGGTGAAAGGGTGAACTGCTTCACGGCAATAGGATTTGTCGTGTCAAAGTCTTGACGATTTGGAAAGTTGCCGTTAACACTTGAACCCCGTTTCAGAATCATTCATTTCGCAGTAACCGGTTGGCGCACGCGCTCGGTTTTCTGTCGCTGCGCGCCGTTCGGCAATACCCCGCAGTAAATCACGCGAATAAACGCCCCCAGGGGACGTTGGGCCGGAAAGCCCAGCGGTGGCGTTGCTTTGCCCAAAACCAGTCCAATCAGGAGCCGTACCGATGAATCGGATTTATCGCAAGGTCTGGAACAAAGCATTGGGTCAGTTGGTGGTGGCCTCGGAACTGGCTTCCTCCGACAGCAGCAGTGGCGGGGTCGTCGACCAGCGCCGCGATGCGACGCAGGCCACGCCCGCACTGCTGGCGGTGGCACTGGGCCTGGTATTGGGGTTGGGCGTGAGCGGCACCGCCGCAGCACAGTCGGTGCAGATCGGCGGCAGCGCCACCTGCGTGGCATTCAGCGGCAAGCTGCTCGAAAAGTGCCTGATCGAAGGCTCGGCCAGCGCCAAGGGCAGCAACGCGGTGGCGATCGGCAGCAACAGCAGCGCCACTGCCGCCAACAGCGTAGCGCTGGGCGCCGGCTCCAAGGCCACGCGGGCCAACACGGTGTCCGTGGGTGATACCGGCAAGGAACGCCAGATCACCAATGTTGCCGCAGGCACCCAGGCCACCGATGCGGTAAACAAGTCACAGCTGGATGCGCAGGCGCGCGCCACGCAGGCCGCGCTGGCCGATGTCGCCGCAGATGGAAACCGCTATTTCAAGGCCGACGGCGCAGGTGATGACAGCGACGCGGCGAAGATCGACGGACAGGGCGCGGTTGCGGCGGGTGCGGGTGCACAGTCGCTGGCCAACACCACCACCGCCATCGGTACCCAGGCCATTGCCGCGGGCCTGGGCGCAAGCGCGTTCGGCCAGGGCGCATTGGCGATCGGTGATGCCAGCGTGGTGGTCGGGCAGAGCGCTGCCGCGTTCGGTCTTGGTGACACCGCCGTCGGCGCCAGTGCCTATGCCGCAAGCGAGAATGGCGCGGCCACCGCACTGGGTGCCTTGTCCGAAGCCACCGCCGATGGCGCGACCGCTGTCGGAGGCGGTGCCGTGGCGATGGGCCCGGGTAGCACCGCATTGGGCCGCGGCGCCACCGCCGCCAACGAAGCGTCGATCGCAGTCGGTGCGTTCAGCACTGCTGTCGGTGAATACAGCACCGCGCTGGGTTCGAATTCCGCTGCGGTTGCCACCGGCAGCGTGGCGCTGGGCGCGGGTTCGCTGGCCGACCGCGTCGATACCGTGTCAGTCGGTGCCGCCGAATACGGCCTGACCCGGCAGATCACCAGCGTTGCCGCAGGCACCGAAGACAACGATGCAGTCAATGTCGGCCAGCTGAAGGGCGTTGCCGCCGTGGCCGATGCCACCGCCAAGCGCTTCCAGGCCACCGGCAGCAGCAACAGCGATGCCGGTGCACTGGCCGAGGGTGACGATGCACTGGCGGCCGGCGAGGCCGCCAATGCCCTCGGCAACGGCACCACGGCCGTCGGTGCCGGGGCAACGGCGGTCGCGCAGAACGCGACCGCCGTGGGCAACAACGCACTGGCCTCGGGCCAGAACAGTGCCGCGTTCGGCAACAACGCGCAGGCCAACGGTCCAGGCAGCGTTGCCGTGGGTGGCGCTGCGGTGGATGCCGACGGCAACCCGCTGATCACCAGTGGCGGCGTGCCGGTGGAAACCGGCGCGACCAGCGCAGGCGTCGGTGGCACCGCCGTGGGCGCCAGTGCCGAAGCCAGCGGATTTGCGGCGTCGTCCTACGGTGTGGGTGCCTATGCGGCCGGCGCGCAGGCATCCGCGTTCGGTGCGGTGGCCAATGCCATCGGCGACTATTCCACCGCACTGGGTACCCAGAGCAATGCGACCGGCACCAGCAGCGTCGCCATCGGTGGCCCGGCCGACCTGATTCCCGGCCTGGGCTTCTTCGTGCAGACCCAGGCCAGCGGCGAAGCCGCGACCGCCGTTGGTGCCGGCGCCATCGCCAGTGGTGATCGTGCGGTGGCCAACGGCAGCCTGAGCGAAGCCTCAGGTGCTGAAGCCTCCGCTGTTGGCTACTTCGCCTATGCACCGGGTGAGAACGCCAGTGCGCTGGGCGCGCAGACCTGGGCCAGCGGTGCGCAGAGCACTGCAGTGGGTTACTACGCCACCGCACGCGGCACCAACAGCGTCGCGCTTGGCGCGAACTCCGAAGCAGTGCGTGCCAACAGCGTGGCCGTTGGCAGTGCAGGCAACGAGCGGCAGATCACCAGCGTTGCTGCGGGCAGCGAAGCCACCGATGCCGTGAACAAGGCGCAGCTCGATGCCGTGGCCAGCACCGCCGACAGCACCGCGCGCTTCTTCCAGGCACAGCCGGAAGCTGACAGCGATGCCGGCGCGCTGGCCGAGGGCGAGGGCGCTGTCGCCGCCGGTTCGTCGAGCAATGCGATCGGCGCCGGCGCAGTAGCCCATGGCGCGGCTGCGTCGGCCATCGGCGATGACAGCGTGGCCGTGGGCCGCAACAGCGCAGCCACCGGCAATGGCGGTGTCGCCATCGGTGGCCTCGGCCAGGCCTACGACGAGTTCAACCAGCCGATCATCGGTGCCGATGGCACGGCACAGCAGGTGGGCACCACTGCCGTCGCCGATGCCACGGCGGTGGGCAGTGGCGCGCAGGCCACCGGGGCTGCCAGCAGCGCCTTCGGCAACGCGGCCAAGGCCAGTGGTGACAACAGCTTCGCCGCCGGCGGCAAGTCGCGCGCCACCGGCAGCTATGCGGTCGCGGTCGGCGACAGCGCCTTCGCCAGCAGCGATGACAGCACCGCAGTAGGCGGCTACAGCTGGGCCACTGCCAGTGGTGCAGCAGCATTCGGTTCGGGTGCATGGGCCACCGCCACCAATGCCTCGGCGTTCGGTAATGCGGCGTGGGCCAGTGGCAGCGGCGCCACGTCCATCGGTTACAACAGCTGGGCCAACGGTGCCAGTTCCACGGCGGTCGGCCGCGGTGCCTTCGGCTATGGCGACAACAGCGTGGCACTGGGCTTCCAGGCGCTGGGCAACAGCATCAACAGCATCGCCATCGGCACCAATACAGTGGCCGGTGGTGAAAGCGCGATCGCGCTTGGCGCCGGCAGTAACGCCAGCGCCAGCAACGCTGTCGCGCTCGGCGCCGGTTCGGTTGCCAGTCGTGCACGTACGGTATCGGTGGGTAGCAGCGGCAACGAACGCCAGGTCACCAACGTCGCCGCGGGCACCCAGGCCACCGACGCAGTGAACAAGGCACAGCTGGATGCGGTTGCGACCGCCGCCACCACCACCAGTCGCTTCTTCCAGGCCAGCGGCAACGGCGACGACGTAGCCGGTGCACTGGTGGAGGGTGACAACGCACTGGCGGCCGGTGATGCCGCCAACGCCATCGGCAATGGCGCCACCGCACTGGGCAGCGGCGCCAACGCGCTGGCCAGCAACGCACAGGCGCTGGGTTTCAATGCACTTGCAACCGCGGCCAACGCCAGCGCTGTCGGTGCCAACGCACAGGCCACGGGCGAGTACGCCACCGCGCAGGGTGCGGAAAGCGAAGCCAGCGGCGAGCAGAGCGCGGCGTTCGGTGCGGCCAGCATCGCCAGCGGCGCCGGTAGCACTGCCAATGGCGTGCTGTCCGAAGCGTCCGGCGAAGAAGCCGTGGCCGTGGGCTACTTCAGCAATGCCAGCGGCGACGCGGCCACCGCTGTCGGCAGCGAGAGCGTGGCCAGTGGTACGGCGTCGGCGGCCTTCGGTATCGGTGCCGAAGCCAGCGGCGGTTACAGCACTGCCATCGGTGGCTATGCACAGGCCTCGGCCTTCAATGCCACCGCGTTCGGCAACTTCGCCAATGCCTCCGGTTCCAACAGTGTGGCGGTGGGTGGCGATTCGGAAGCCTCCGGCGCCTACAGCACCGCCACCGGCCAGGGCAGCCTGGCGACCGGCACCAACAGCGTCGCCGTGGGTGGTTCGTTGTTCGGCGTGCTGGCCACCGAGGCCTCGGGCAACTACTCCACCGCGGTGGGTGGTGGTGCCTGGTCGGGCGGCATCAACAGCACCGCGCTGGGCAATGCCGCCGAATCGCGCGGTGCCAACAGCGTGGCGCTGGGTGCCGATTCGATCGCCGATCGCGACAACACCGTGTCGGTGGGCGGCGGTGGCAACACCCGCCAGATCACCAATGTGGCCGATGGAACGCAGGGCAATGATGCGGTCAACAAGAACCAGCTCGACGCCGTCGCCGCGGCAGCGGAAAAGACCCGCCGGCAGTTCCAGGCCAGCGGCAACGCCGACGGTGAAACCGGCGCGCTGGTGGAGGGTGACAACGCGCTGGCGGCCGGTGATGCGGCCAACGCGATCGGCAACGGTGCCACCGCGCTCGGCAGCGGTGCCAATGCGCTGGCCGCCAACGCCACCGCCGTGGGCATCGATGCGCTGGCCACCGGCAGCAACGCGGCTGCCCTGGGCAGCACGGCACAGGCCACCGGCGAGGACAGCCTGGCCCTGGGCAGCGGTGCCGGCGCCAGCGAGGTTGGTGCAAGCGCGGTGGGGGCGCGTGCACAGGCCAGCGGCGCCTACAGCACGGCCACAGGTACAGAAGCCAATGCCAGCGGCGGGCAGGCGCTCGCAAGCGGTTTCCGCAGCGCGGCTTCGGCTGATGGCACCACCGCAGTGGGTGGCTACGCCGAAGCCAGCGGCCGCCTCGGCACCGCCCTGGGCTATGGCTCGGCGGCCAGCGCTGCCAACACCACTGCAGTCGGCTTCGGTGCCGCGGCGGCCGGTACCGGTGCCGTTGCCGTGGGTCAGTCCAGCGAGGCCAGTGGCGAGGAGAGCGTGGCCATCGGCGGCAGCACCTTCTTCGGCCTGATCCCGTCGCGTGCCAGTGGGACCGGTGCGGCGGCGTTCGGCGCCGGTGCATGGGCCACCGAGGACTACGCGACCGCGATTGGCTGGAACTCGTGGGCGGCCGGCAGCAGCGCCACCGCGCTGGGTGCCAACGCCACTGCCAATGGCAGCAACAGCGTCGCGCTCGGCGCCGGCTCCAAGGCTGGCCGTGACAACACCGTAGCCGTCGGCAAGGCCGGCGGTGAGCGCCAGGTGACCCACGTCGCGGCCGGCACCGAAGCCACCGATGCGGTGAACAAGGACCAGCTGGATGCGGTTGCCAGCGTCGCCGACAAGACCAGCCGGCAGTTCCAGGCCAGCGGCAATGCCGATGGCGAAGCCGGTGCACTGGTGGACGGCGACAACGCACTGGCTGCCGGCAATGCGGCCAACGCCATCGGCAACGGCGCCACCGCGCTGGGTAGTGGCGCCAATGCCATGGCCGCCAATGCCACTGCCGTGGGCTTCGATGCGCTGGCCACCGGCAACAATGCGGCGGCGCTCGGCAACGCGGCGCAGGCCGGAGGTGTCGACAGCGTAGCCGTGGGCAGTGGCGCCAGCGCCAGCGAACTCGGCGCCAGTGCTACCGGCGCCGGTGCACAGGCCAAGGGTGCCTACAGTACCGCCAGCGGTGCGCAGGCCACAGCCAGCGGCACCCAGTCACAGGCCAGTGGTTTCCGCGCCAATGCCTCGGCCGATGGTGCGTCTGCGCTGGGCAGCTATGCCGAGGCCAGCGGTCGCCTGGGTACCGCGGCCGGCTACGGCAGCAAGGCAACCGGCGCCAATGCCACGGCGGTAGGTGTGAGTGCCACCGCCAGTGCCGCAGGCAGCGTGGCGTTGGGCGCGGGCTCGGTCGCCGACCGTGCCAATACTGTGTCGGTCGGCAGCGCGAGCAGTGATCGTCAGATCACCCGTGTCGCTGCCGGTACCGAGCGCACCGATGCGGTCAATCGCGGCCAGCTCGATGCGGTCGCGGCGACCGCCGATGGCACGGCCCGCTACGTCAAGGCCACCGGCGCAGGTACCGCCAGTGCCAACGGCAGCGATGCCGCCGCGATCGGGTCGGCAGCCACTGCCAGCGGCGCACGCAGCAATGCCCTGGGTGCCAACGCGATGGCCATCGGCAACGGTGCCCTGGCACTGGGCACCAGCGCCGGCGCATCGGGCGCGAACTCGGTGGCGCTGGGTGCCGGTTCGCGTGCACTCGATGCCAACGTGGTGTCGGTCGGCGGTGGCAATGGCACCGATGGTCCGGCCACGCGCCGCATCGTCAATGTGGCCGATGGCCGCATCGCCGCCGGCAGCAGCGATGCCATCACCGGTTCGCAGCTCAACGTCACCAACCAGCGGGTGGGCGCGGTGGAAACCCGCGTCGGTGATTTCGATTCGCGCATCGCCACCGTGGAAACCACGGCGGCCAGCGCGGTCAGCTATGACGACGCCAGCCGTGACCGCCTGACCCTGTCCGGTTTCCAGGGCACCACCATCGACAACGTCGGTGCCGGCAGCATCGCTGCGGGCAGTCGCCAGGCGATCAACGGCGGCCAGCTGTTCCAGTCGCTCAGTGATGCCGCCAGCTTCCTCGGCGGTGGTGCCAGCGTTGGCATGCAGGGTGTGTTCGTGGCGCCGAACTATGTGATCCAGGGCGCCACCTACAGCAATGTCGGCGATGCGCTCGGCGCGCTGGACCGCAAGGTCAGCGAGATCGACCGCCGCACCGCCGGTGGCACGCGTGCCGGGACTGCCAGCCTGCGCGCAATGAGTACCCCGCTGGATGACAGCCCGCTGGCCAGCGCCGCCGATGCACCTGCAACGGCCGACGCGGCACCGGCCAGCACCGCGCGCGTGCAGGGCACGCCGACCGCTGCCGCCGCCGGTGCCGGGATTCCGGTCGGCACCCCGGCGACGGGCTTCAACGCCGTCGCCATGGGCGAGGGCGCCGTTGCCAGTGGCGCCTCGTCCACCGCCATCGGCCAGGGCGCCAATGCCACCGCGGCGAACGCGGTGGCACTGGGGCAGGGCTCGGTTGCCGATCGTGCCAACACGGTCTCGGTGGGCAGTGAAGGCAACGAGCGCCAGGTCACCAACGTGGCGGCCGGTACCACGGCCACCGATGCGGTCAACAAGGGCCAGCTCGACCGTGGCATGGCCACGGCCAACAGCTACACCGACAGCCGCGTCCAGGCCGTCGCCGACAGCTTCGATGTGTTCAAGGGCGAAATCGACGGACGCCTGCGCCACATGGATCGCCGCATCGACCGCCAGGGGGCGATGAGCGCGGCGATGCTCAACATGGCCACCAGTGCCGCCGGTATCCGCACCCAGAACCGGGTCGGCGTCGGCATTGGCTTCCAGGGCGGCGAGTCGGCGCTGTCGCTGGGCTACCAGCGTGCGATCAGCGATCGCGCCACGGTGACCTTCGGTGGTGCCTTCAGCAGCGACGACAGCTCGGTTGGCGTCGGTGCCGGCTTCGGCTGGTAAGCCACTCCATCGCGCCGGCGGCCACCCACGCCGGCGCAGCACCTGCAGTGAGGGCCTGGGGGGAGGTCACGGCAATCCCGGCTGGGCCGGCCGGGAGTCGTCAAGGAATGATGGCCGCAGTGTTGGTTCGATCCATGACCCAGAAGAGGAATTCGACGTGATCAAGAAGCAGAACCTTCGCATCAATGTGCTTGCCGCCGCCGTGCTGTCGATGACGGCTGTCGGTGCCGTCCACGCCGCTGGACTGCCGACCCGTGAACCGGTGCGCCAGGCCAGCACCGCCCAGCCGGGAACCGAGCGCATCATCGTCAAGTACCGGGCCGGTGCTGCTGCCGCCACTGACCGCTCGGCGAAGCTGTCCACCGTGCAGTCCGCACTGACCCGTGCCAGCCTCTCCGGCGGCACATCCCGCGCCAGCACGCTCGGCCCGCAGGTGGTCCGCAAGCTGTCTACCGGGGCGGACCTCATCCGTGTGCAGGGCCGCCTGGCCCCGGCCGAACTGCAGCGCGTACTGAAGGAGCTGAAGGCCGACCCGTCGGTGCAGTACGCCGAAGCCGACGTGAAGCTGCGCCGCACCGAACTGCGTGCCGGCAACGTACAGCCGGCGCTGGTGCCGAACGATCCCTTCTACCAGCAGAACCAGTGGCATCTGCATAATGCGGTCGGCGGCATCAACGCACCGGCGGCATGGGATGTCTCGCAGGGTGAGGGCATCGTGGTGGCGGTGATCGATACCGGCATCCTGCCGCAGCATCCGGACCTGGTCGGCAACCTGCTGGAGGGTTATGACTTCATCAGCGACGCGGAGACCTCGCGGCGCCCGACCAATGATCGCGTGCCGGGTGCGCAGGACTACGGTGATTGGGTCGAGAATGACAACGAGTGCTATGACGGTTCGCTGGCCGAGGACAGTTCCTGGCACGGCACCCACGTCGCCGGCACCGTGGCCGAGCAGACCAACAACGGCGTCGGCATGGCCGGTGTCGCCTACAAGGCCAAGGTACTGCCGGTGCGCGTGCTCGGTAAGTGCGGTGGCTACCTGTCCGACATCGCCGATGCGGTGGTCTGGGCATCGGGTGGCACGGTGGCCGGCATTCCGGCCAACACCAATCCGGCCGAGATCATCAACATGAGCCTGGGTGGCGGTGGCGCCTGCGCCAGCACCTACCAGGACGCGATCAACGGCGCGATCTCGCGCGGTACCACCGTGGTGGTGGCGGCCGGCAATGAAGCCGACAACGCGTCCAAGTACCAGCCGGCCAGCTGCGAAGGCGTGGTGACCGTGGGTGCCACCCGCATCACCGGTGGCATCACCTACTACTCCAACTACGGCACCCGCGTGGACCTGTCCGGTCCGGGTGGCGGTGGCAGTGTGGACGGCAACCCGGGCGGCTACATCTGGCAGACCGGCTCCAATGCGGCCACCACGCCGGAATCGGGCACGCCGGGCTACATGGGCATGGGCGGTACCTCGATGGCCTCGCCGCATGTGGCCGCCGTTGCCGCACTGGTGCAGAGCGCGCTGATCGCCAAGGGCAAGGATCCGTTGACCCCGGCCGCGATGCGTACCCTGTTGAAGGAAACCGCACGTCCGTTCCCGGTCGCCATTCCGGCGGCGACCCCGATCGGTACCGGTATTCTCGATGCCAAGGCCGCGCTGGCCAAGGCACTGGAAGAACCGTGCACCGAGAACTGCGGGCCGGTGGCCACGCCGCTGACCAACAAGGCCGCCGTGGGTGGCCTGAACGGTGCCGCCGCCAGCAGCCGCCTGTACAGCTTCGAAGCCGTCGCCGGCAAGCAGCTCAGCGTGATCACCTACGGTGGCACCGGCAATGTCTCGGTCTACATCGCGCAGGGGCGTGAACCGAGCGCCAGCGACAACGACGCCAAGTCGACCCGTCCGGGCACGTCCGAGACGGTGCGGGTGAACAAGCCGGTGGCCGGTACCTACTACATCAAGGTAGTCGGCGAAGCGGCCTACAACGGCGTGAGCATCCTTGCCACGCAGTAAGCTGGAACTGTCGTAATTGAATGGCCGAAGCCCGTCATCCCGTGTGACGGGCTTCGTCTTTTTACGAAAGGTGGTGGAGGGGCGGCGGAAATCATGGCTTAACTGTTAAAGTCGAGCCGATTGACAGGAGAGTCATGTGAACGCGCTTGCTGCTACCGCCGCTGCCGACAACGCTGAAGGCCGCATCCTGGATGCGCTGCTGGCGCGCGGCCGGCTGAAGGAAGGCGATCTGGCACGTGCGCGGCCGCTGCACGCAGAGGCCGGCGGCAGCCTGCTGGGCCTGCTGGTGCGGCTGGGGCTGGTGTCCGAGCGTGACCAGGCACAGGCCAGCGCCGAAGTGCTGGGCCTGCCGCTGCTGGAAGGCAAGCAGCTGCCGGAAGCACCGCCACAAGGGCTGGCGGAAGGCCTGCCGTTGTCACTGCGCTTCCTCAAGCAGTTCCACGTCTGCCCGCTGGCCCTGGATGAACAGGGCGTACGGCTGTGGCTGGCCGACGCCCATGATCCCTACCCGCAGCAGGCGGTGCAGCTGGCACTGGGCGTGCCGGTGACGCCGGTGCTGGGCATGCGTGCGGAGATCGATGACCTGGTCGAGCGCTGGTTCGGCCAGGGCCGCAGCGCGATGGGCGCGATCGTCGAAACCGCCGATGGCGAGGGCGGTGCGGTCGATGACATCGAGCACCTGCGCGACCTCGCCTCGGAAGCGCCGGTGATCCGCCTGGTCAACCTGGTGATCCAGCGTGCAGTGGAGCTGCGCGCTTCGGACATCCATGTCGAACCATTCGAGAGCCGGCTGAAGGTGCGCTACCGCGTCGACGGTGTACTGGTGGAGGGCGAAAGCCCGCCGGCCAACCTCACCGCGGCGGTGATCAGCCGCATCAAGATCATGGCCCGGCTCAACATCGCAGAGCGCCGCCTGCCGCAGGATGGCCGCATCATGCTGCGCGTGCAGGGCAAGGAGCTGGACCTGCGCGTGAGCACGGTCCCGACCGCGCACGGCGAAAGCGTGGTGATGCGATTGCTGGACCGCGAAACGGTGGTGTTCGATTTCCACCGCCTCGGCTTCACCGATGCGTTCCTGCCGCAGTTCCGCAAGGTGCTGGAGCAGCCGCATGGCATCCTGCTGGTGACCGGCCCCACCGGCTCGGGCAAGACCACCACGCTGTATACCGCGCTGAGCCAGCTCAATACCGCCGACGTCAAGATCATCACGGTCGAAGACCCGGTGGAATACCAGATCGAGGGCATCAACCAGATCCAGGCCAAGCCGCAGATCGGCCTGGACTTCGCCAACGCCCTGCGCAGCATCGTGCGCCAGGATCCGGACATCATCATGATCGGCGAAATGCGCGACCTGGAAACCGCGCGCATTGCGATCCAGTCGGCGTTGACCGGCCACCTGGTGCTGTCCACCCTGCATACCAACAACGCAGCGGGTGGCATCACCCGCCTGCTCGACATGGGCGTGGAAGACTACCTGCTCACGTCCACCATCAACGGCATCCTCGCCCAGCGCCTGGTGCGCCGGCTGGAACCGACCCACGCCGAGCGCTATGAGGCCTCGCCGGAGGAAATCGAACGATTCGAACTGCGCCGCCTGCAGCCGGAAGGGCCGATCCACCTGTATCGCCCGAAGCCCTCCGCGCTGGCGCCGACCGGTTATCTCGGCCGCACCACCATCATGGAATTCCTGGTGATGAACGATGCGCTGCGGCGCGCGGTGATGCGCCGCGATGGCATGGGCGAGATCGAACGCATCGCCCGCGAAGCGGGCATGCGCACGATGTACGAAGATGGCCTGTCCAAGGCCCTCAGTGGCCAGACGACCATCGAGGAAGTCCTGCGTGTCACCGAGGAAAGCTGATGCGCGCAGGACGCCGGGGCTGACATGCCGACCTACCGTTACAAGGCACTGAATCCGCACGGCGAGATCTTCGACGGGCAGATGGAAGCGGCCAGCGAGGCCGAACTGGTCGCGCGCCTGCAGGACCAGGGTCATCTGCCGATGGAAACGCAGCTGGCCGATGGCGGTGCGATCGGCGGCAGTACCTGGCGCAACCTGTTCCGCCAACGGCCGCTGCAGGGCGCGGCATTGCTGCAGTTCACCCAGCAGCTGGCGACACTGCTCGGTGCAGGCCAGCCGCTGGATCGCGCGCTGTCGATCCTGCTCGGCCTGCCGGAAGACGAACGCTCGCGCCGTGCGATCACCGACATCCGCGATGTGGTGCGCGGTGGTGCGCCGCTGTCGACCGCACTGGAGCGCCAGCATGGGTTGTTCTCGCGCCTGTACGTGAACATGGTGCGTGCCGGTGAGGCCGGCGGCAGCCTGCACGAAACCCTGCAGCGCCTGGCCGACTACCTCGAACGCAGCCGGGCCCTGCAGGGCAAGGTGATCAACGCGCTGGTGTACCCGGCCATCCTGCTGGTGGTGGTGGGCGGTGCGCTGCTGTTCCTGCTCGGCTACGTGGTGCCGCAGTTCGCGCAGATGTACGAGAGCCTGGATGTTGCGCTGCCGTGGTTCACCAACGCGGTATTGCAGCTGGGCCTGTTCGTGCGTGACTGGTGGGTGTTGCTGCTGGTGGTGCCGGCAGTACTTGCGCTGTTCTTCGAACGCAAGGCACGGCAACCGGCCTTCCGGCTGGCGCTGGATGGCTGGCTGCTGCAGCGTCGCAGCATCGGCCGCCTGCTGGGTGAACTGGAAACCGCGCGGCTGGCCCGCACGCTGGGCACCCTGCTGCGCAATGGGGTGCCGCTGCTGGGTGCCCTGGGCATCGCCCGCAACGTACTGGGCAACCGCGCGCTGGCCGCCGATGTGGAAGCTGCCGCGGATGAAGTGAAGAATGGTACCGGCCTGTCGCTGGCACTGTCGCGCGGCAAGCGTTTCCCGCGCCTGGCGCTGCAGATGATCCAGGTCGGCGAGGAATCCGGTGCACTCGATACCATGCTGCTGAAAGCGGCCGATACCTTCGAACAGGACAGCGCCCGGCGCATCGACCGCCTGCTGGCGGCGATGGTGCCGGCGATCACCCTCGTACTGGCCTCGGTGGTCGGCGCGGTGATCGTCGCCGTGCTGGTGCCGCTGTACGACCTGACCAATGCCATCGGTTGACGATGGATCCCTACGCAACCCCGACACTCCGCAACTGAAAGGACCGACCATGATTGCTTCCCGTCGACCGATCCGCCTTTCCTTCACCGCCGCGCGCAACCAGTCGGGCATGAGCCTGCTGGAGATCATCATCGTCATCGTGCTGATCGGCGCGGTGCTGACCCTGGTCGCCAGCCGCGTGCTGGGTGGCGCCGACCGCGGCAAGGCCAACATCGCCAAGGCACAGGTGCAGACCGTCGCATCCAAGGTCGACAACTACCAGATCGATACCGGCAAGCTGCCCGGCTCGCTCAATGATCTGGTGACTGCACCGGCTGGCGTCGGTGGCTGGTTGGGCCCGTATGCCAAGCCGGCCGATCTGAACGACCCGTGGGGCCATGCGCTGGAGTACCGCACGCCGGGCGAAGGCCAGCCGTATGAGCTGATCAGCCTGGGCAAGGATGGCAAGGCCGGCGGCAGCAGCGTCGACGCTGACATCCGCTACCAGCCGTAACCGGGCATGTCGCATTTCCTGCCGCGCCGGTTGCCACGCCCGCGCCTGCCCGGCAGGCGCGCAGCGGGCCTGTCGCTGCTGGAAATGCTGCTGGTGATCGCGCTGATCGCCGCGATCGGCCTGATCACCGCTGCCGGCCTGTCGCGCGGTTTTGCCGGCATGCAGCTGCGCAGCGCTGGCAAGGACATCGCCAACCAGCTGCGCGTGGTGCGCGCGCAGGCGATCGCCCGGGGCGAACCGCAGCGCTTTGTCATCGAGCCGGCCAAGCGGCGCTGGGAAGGCGCCAACCAGCGCCACGGCGACGTGCCGGCACAGCTGCAGGTCCAGTTCGAAGGCGCCGCGCAGCTGGCCACCGCGCCAGGGCAGGGCGTGATCGAGTTCCATCCCGACGGCGGCTCCAGCGGCGGTCGCATCCGGCTGCAGCGTGATGATGCCGAATGGCGCATCGACGTGGGTTGGCTGACCGGTGAGGTCCGCTCCGGCCCCTGGCGGGCGCAATGAAGCGGCGCGCCCGCGGCTTCACCCTGCTGGAAGTGATCATCGCCTTTGCCCTGCTCGGGCTGGCGCTGACCCTGCTGCTGGGCAGCCTGTCAGGCGGCGCCAGGCAGGTGCGTGAGGCCGAACTGCGCACGCGCGCAATACTGCATGCGCAGTCGTTGCTGGCCGAAACCGGCGTCGCCACGCCGCTGCAGGTGGGCAGCCAGCAGGGCGACTGGGAGCAGGGACGCTACCACTGGGAACTGCAGGTGCAGCCGTGGGTGGAGCCACGTGCAGGCAGCGTCGTGCAGACACAGTCAGCCGGTGCCCCCTGGCTGGCCGAACTGCAGCTGCAGGTGCGTTGGGGTGACAGCGAACGCGAGCAGCTGCGCTGGCGCAGCCTGCGCCTGCTGCCGCCGGATCTGGAGCGTGCGCGATGACGCGCCGTGCTGCAGGTTTCACGCTGGTTGAAGTGATGCTGGCCACGGTGCTGTTGGCCGGTGGCCTGGCGCTGGCGTTCGCCAGCGTGCGCTCGGCGATGGCGGTCAGCCAGCGTGGCGAGCAGATTGCGGCCGAGAGTGAGCGCATGCGCGCGGTGCAGGCCCTGTTGCGGCGGCAGCTGGCCGGTGCGCTGCGCACGCCGCTGGAAGTCCCCGATCCCACCCGCGAACCGATCTTCTTCCAGGGCGAAGAACAGCGCATGATGTTCGCCGCTGATCTCCCGGGTTACCTCGGCCGTGGCGGAGCCTACCTGCACGCGCTGCAGGTGGACGGCCGCGATGGCCAGCAGCGCCTGCTGCTGGACCTGGTGCTGCTGCAGGAAGGCGAGCGCATCGCCGAAAATCCGCCGCGCCCACCGGAAGTGCTGGTGGAGAACCTGAAGTCGGTGCAGCTGCGCTATCGCGGCATCGATGCCAGTACCGGCCAGATGAGCGACTGGATGCCGCGCTGGGACGATACCCGTCGTCTGCCGATGCTGGTGGAGATCCAGATCGTGCCCGCCAAGGGGGCGCCCTGGCCCACGCTGGTGGTGGCACCGCGCGCTGGCGGCAGCGGAGGCGCGCGATGAACCGGCAACACGGTGCGGCACTGGTCCTGGTGCTGTGGTTGATCGCATTGATGACCGCGCTGGTCGGTGCGTTCGCGCTGAGCGCACGGGTCGAGCATCTGCAGCAGCGGGTGCTGGATGACGACGCACGCGGCCAGGAACGGGCGCGCGCCGGCCTGGAGTACGCGCTGCTGCGGCTGTCCGCCGATCCGCTGCGGGCGCCCTGGCGTGCCGATGGCCGCACCTACCGCTGGCAGTTCGATGACGCCAGCATCGAGATCAAGGTGCTGGACGAGAACGGCAAGATCAACCTGAACCTGGCCGACGTGACCCTGCTGACCGCGTTCCTCAAGGCGCTCGGCGAAGACGAAGGGGCGGCCCGGCAGATGGCCGGCGCCATTGTCGACTGGCGTGATGAAGACAGCCTGCTGCAGCCGGGTGGTGGCGCCGAAGCGCCGGACTATGCGGCGGCCGGGTTGCCGTATGGCCCGCGCAACAAGCGTTTCGAGACGCTCGGCGAACTGCAGCGGGTACTGGGGATGCGCGGTCCGCTGTACAAGGCCATGCTGCCGCACCTGACCCTGTACAGCCGCCAGGCGCGCCCGGATCCCCAGTTCGCCAGCGCGCCGGTGCTGACCGCACTGGGCCTGGATGCGGATACCGTGCTGGCGCAGCGCGCGCAGCAGGAGCGTGACGCAGATACCGCTGGCGGTGCGACAACGCTTGCCAGCAGCAGCGGCACCTATAGTATCGAGTCTCGTGCAACCGATGGCAGT
Organism: Stenotrophomonas sp. GD03819; assembly: GCF_029841665.1. Classification (NCBI taxonomy): domain Bacteria; kingdom Pseudomonadati; phylum Pseudomonadota; class Gammaproteobacteria; order Lysobacterales; family Lysobacteraceae; genus Stenotrophomonas; species Stenotrophomonas sp. GD03819. The sequence continues at coordinate 162,670 of NZ_JAOCEW010000003.1, read as the reverse complement.
GGACGCCGGTCGGTGTTGCAGGCAGTGGTACGCAATGGCTCGGGCGGGGTTCCCGGGCGGTCCTACACAGTGCTTCGCTGGGAGCAGGGAATGACAGCAAGATGACGGCATGGCAGGACAGTGTGCGGCAGGTGCAGGGCCGGATCGGCCCTGGCGCCGGCCGTTTCCTGCGCTGGTGGCGGCAATCGCTGCTGGCCTGGGTGCCGGCGCGTTGGCAGTGGGCACTGGGCTGGGCACAGGCGCGCCTGCTGCTGCAGCGCCAGGGTGACCAGCTGCAGGTCTGGCGAGAGGCCGGTGAGCGCCGCGAAGCGGTCGCCAGCGTGCCGTGGCCGCTGTCGCCGGCCGAACTGGACCGCGTGCTGGAACCGCGACTGCGCAGCCTGCCGCGGGCGTGGCTGCTGCCGGCCAGCGAAGTATTGCGTCGTCATCTGCGCCTGCCTGCGGCTGCGGCCGACCGCCTGCGCGCCGTGGTCGGTTTCGAGATCGACCGCCAGACGCCGTTCGAATCCAGCCAGGTCAGCTATGACGTGCGTGAACTCGGGAGCGCGGCCGAAGGCCAGCTGCAGGTCGAACTGGTTGCCTGGCCATTGCGCCAGCTTGAAGCGTGGCGCGCCAGCGTGGGCGAGTGGGCCGATGCGCTGGCCGGTGTCGATGCCATCGACGCCCACGGTGACCCCCTGCAGGTGAATCTGTTGCCGCCGGGGCAGCGCCAGCTGCGGGTGGATCCGACGCGGCGCTGGAATGTGCTGCTGGCCGTGGCCGCGCTGGTGATGCTGGTGCTGGCGGCCCTGCAGCTGCTCGACAACCGCCGTGCCGCCGCCGATGAGCTGCGTGCGCAGGTTGAACGCAGTGCGCGCAGTGCGCGTGGTGTCGCCAGCGAACGCGCGCAGCTGCAGGCACTGATCGATGGTGCCGCATTCCTGGAAAAGCAGCGCAGCCAGCGCGCCGGAACGGTGGAAATCTGGAATGAACTGACCCGGCGCCTGCCGGAGGGCACCTACCTGGAAAAGCTGGCCATCGAGAACAACAACCTGCAGCTGATCGGCCTGAGCCGCGAGGCCTCGCAGCTGGTGCAGCTGCTGCAGGATGCGCCGCAGTGGCGCAAGGTCAATCTGACCGGCGTACTGCAGGCCGATGGCGCCGCCAGTGGCCGTGACCGCTTCACCATGACCGCCGAACTGCAGCCGTTGCCGGCTGCGGCCCCGACCCGGGAGGCGGCCGATGCCGATGCCAAGCGCACGCCGTGACCGCTGGCTGGCACTGGCGCTGCTGCTGGCAGTGCTGGGCCTGGCCTACCTGCTGCTGGTGCACCCCTGGTTCACCCAGCCGCTGCGCGAAATCGATGCCGACGTGGCCGCCCTGCGCGAGCGCGAACAGCGCGTGCAGGCGCAGCTGCAGCAGCAGCCGCAGATCGAACAACGCCTGCGCGCCACCCGCGAGGCACTGCAGCAGCGGCCGGGCTTCCTGCGTGAAGCCACCGCCGAAGCTGCAGCCGCTGCGCTCGGCGCGAAGCTGCAGGATGCGGTGGCGATGGCCAGCCCGGGCAACCGCAGCTGCACCATCAGCAACCGCACGCCACTGACCGACAACCGTCGTGACGCCGAGTTCGTGCGCGTTGCCATGCAGGTGCGCCTGCGTTGCGGTGTGGCCGAACTGGCCACGGTGCTGCACAGCCTGGAAACCGGCAGCCCGCGCCTGTTCGTCGACAACCTCAACCTGATCGCGCAGCGCTTTCAGCAGTCGCCGAATGAATCCGGGCTGGGCCTGGACGTGTCGTTCGAACTGGCCGGCTACCTGCTGCCCGGTGCCGCTGCCGATGGCGCTGCGCCGGCACCTGCAGCCGAGCCGGGCGCGGCGCCGCAACCGCCTTCGGCTGCACCGGCACCCTCACCGGCTGTGCCGGAAGAGGGGCAGGAGGTGGCCGATGAAGCTTGAGCAGATCAGCCTGCGCACCGGTTTCCTGCTGGCACTGGCCGGCTGGGCGGCAGCGGTCTGGCTGGCCACCGGCTTCGGCCTGGGCAGCCAGCTGCCAGGTGCCGATGGCGATGCCGATGCAGTGCCTTCGTTGCCGGTGCTGCCGCCGTTGGCCGCAGAACGCATGGCCAGCGCCGACAGCTACAGTGCCATCGGCGAGCGACCGCTGTTCGCCGAGGACCGCAGGCCGAAGCCCTACCTGCTCGGTGGCAGCGAGCCTGCCGCCAGCGCCGCGCTGCGCCTGACCGGCGTGCTGCTGACCGGCGACTTCGGCATGGCCACCTTCACCACCGAACAGAACCGTTCGTTGCGCCTGCGCCTCAACGGTGAAGCCGTCGACGGCTGGCAGCTGGTGGCACTGCAGCCGCGCCAGGCCACCGTGATCGGCCCCGGTGGCAACCAGGTGCTGGAACTGGCGGTCTTCAACGGCCAGGGCGGTGAGCCGCCGACCGTGCTGCGCGGCGCCAACGGTGCGCCGCCGGCAGGTGCGATCGTTGTGCCGCCCCCGGCAGGTGCTCCGCCGACACCGCCGCCGGCTGCGGCAACCCCATCGCCGTCGCCTGCTGCCAGTACGCCCGCGCCCTCGGCTGCGGCGGCCACCACACCGCCTGCCACCAACAACGGCCCCAGCGAAGCGCAGATGCAGGCCATCCGCGAACGCATCCAGGCCCGTCGCCGCCAGCTGCAGCAACAACAACAGCAGCAACAACCGTCGCCGCCCCCGGGCGATGGCACCAACCGATAGAGTGAATGCATGAGCCTGCGTTTCCTTCCCTGGTCCTTTGCCCTCGCGCTGCTGGTCGGCTGCAGCACCGTGTCCGCGCCGCATGTGCAGCGCAAGGGCAATCTGTCGCCCACTGCCGAGGCCGGCCAGGCGGCCAATGTCGCCGCGGATGCTGCCCGTGACGCGCAGGGCGCTCCGCAGGCAGTGATCCGCCGTGGCACCGGCACCATGATCAACCGCGAAGCAGCACGCGCACCGGCACCGGCACTGCATGGCGCCAGCACCGGTGAAGCAACCTTCAATTTCGAAGGCGAATCGGTGCATGCGGTGGTCAAGGCCATCCTCGGTGACATGCTGGGCCAGAACTACGTGATCGCACCGGGGGTGCAGGGCACGGTCACCCTGGCCACGCCCAAGCCGGTGTCGCCGGCGCAGGCGTTGAACCTGCTGGAGATGGTGCTGGGCTGGAACAACGCACGCATGGTCTACAGCGGTGGCCGCTACAACATCGTCGCCGCCGACCAGGCGCTGGCCGGTACGGTCGCGCCGAGCACGGCGCCCGCTGCCAGTGCGCGAGGCTTCGAGGTACGGGTCATCCCGCTGCAGTTCATCTCCGCTACCGAAATGAAGAAGGTACTGGAGCCGTATGCGCGGCCCAATGCCATCGTCAACGTCGACAGCGGCCGCAACGTGATCACCCTGGGTGGTACCCGCGCCGAGCTGGAAAACTACATGCGCACCGTCGAGATCTTCGACGTCGACTGGCTGTCGGGCATGTCGGTGGGCGTGTTCCCGATCCAGTCGGGCAAGGCCGAACAGGTGGCTGCCGACCTGGAGAAAGTGTTCGGCGAGGAGAGCAAGACGCCCAGCGCCGGCATGTTCCGCTTCCTGCCCCTGGAAAACGCCAACGCGGTGCTGGTGATCACCCCGCAGGTGCGCTACCTGGACCAGATCCAGCAGTGGCTGGACCGCATTGATACGGCCGGTGGCAGTGCCCGCCTGTTCTCCTACGAGCTGCGCTACATCAAGGCGCGTGACCTGGCCGAACGGCTCAGTGAAGCCTTCGCCAGCAGCGGCAGCCGTGGCGGTTCCAGCCCGGCCTCGCTGGCCCCGGGTGCGATGCCGTCGCAGCTGGGCAGCGACGGCGACCGTGGCATGGACAGCAACAACAGCAGCAGTTTCGGCTCGACCCCGGGCAGCGGTTCCAGTGGTGCCGGCAACGGCAGCATGAACCTGCCGCAGCGCCAGTCCGGCAACGTCAGCGTCAGCCTGGAAGTGGAGGGCGATCGCGTGGGCGTGTCGGCGGTGGAGGAAACCAATACCCTGCTGGTGCGCTCGACCCCGCAGGCCTGGCGCTCGATCCGCGAGGTGATCGAGAAGCTGGACGTGATGCCGCTGCAGGTGCACATCGAAGCGCAGGTGGCCGAAGTCTCGCTGGACGGTGACCTGAAGTACGGCGTGAACTGGTTCTTCGACAACGCCGTGGCCGGGCGCGCACTGACGGGAGCCCTGGGCGGCGTGACCCTGCCGGCAGCAGCGGGTGGCTCCTGGAGCAGCTTCGCCGGTGCCGCGACCGGTGGCGAAGGCCTGGGCTGGGCGTTCACCGGCCACAATGGTGCGGCGGTGGTGAGCGCGCTGGACAAGGTCACCGATGTACGCCTGCTGCAGACCCCTTCGGTGTTCGTGCGCAACAACGCCGAGGCCACGCTCAACGTGGGCGACAAGGTGCCGATCAACACCACCACGGTGAACACCGGCATCGGCACCAGCAGCTACAGCTCGGTGCAGTACATCGACACCGGCGTGATCCTGAAGGTACGCCCGCGCGTGACCCGCGACGGCACGGTGTTCCTCGACATCGTGCAGGAAGTGAGCAGCGCCTCGAACGTACCGGAGAACTGCAACCCGCAGGAGCGCAACTGCAACCCGCGCATTTCCACCAAGAAGCTGTCGACCGAAGCGGCGGTGCAGAGTGGCGACACCATCATGCTGGCCGGCCTGATCACCGATACGGCCACCGATGGCAGCAGCGGCATTCCCGGCCTGAGCCGGATTCCGGTGGTGGGCGCGCTGTTCGGGCAGAAGAGCCGCACCAGCCGTCGTTCGGAGGTGATCGTGCTGCTGACCCCGAGCATCGTGCGCAACAGCCAGGAAGCACGCAATCTGACCGACGAGTACAGCCAGCGCTTCCGCGCGATGGAACCGCTGAACCAGCCGCGCGCAAAGAAGTAAGGGGGTTGCGGCAGGGCTGCGCCCTGCACCCGCAGAGGCTGAAGCTGGAGCAACGGCAACGGCAACGGCAACAGCAACAGCAACAGCAACAGCGGGTTTACTGAGGGATGGTGGGGCACTGTGGGTTTGCGGGGACGCCGTAAACCCGTCCATGGGGGCTTGGTCGCCGCATCCATGCGGCTCACACCCCGCAAACCCACAGTGCCCCGCCTTCGACAGTTTCCTGCTGCTGTTGGTAGGTGTCGACCTTGGTCGACACGATCCACGCCATGTGTGGATGACTCTCCATCGAAATCGAATATTTCGATATATGTGAGATCTGAGCCGAGCATGGCTCGGCTCTACAGAAGAGCAGGCAGGTCGCGGAAATCTGTCGAAGGCGGGGTGGGTCCGGTTGCGGGGGCGTGAGCCGCATGGATGCGGCGACCGAGCTTACATGGACGTACTTGCAGCGTCCTCCGCAACCGGACCCACCCCGCCAACCCCCAGGAACCCAGCTTTTGCTTCGGCTGTTGCTGTTGCCCTGGCCTGAAGCGGGTGCCGGGTGCAGCCCGGCCGATACCCTCTCAGTGCTAGTCTGTGGCTACCGACAACCACGGAGGCGGGATGGGGGCGATCGTGTTGTTGCCGCTGTGCGTGGACGATGCCGCGCTCGACCGCTGCCTGGCCGCACTGGATGCGGGCACCGCGCCGGGGACCGCGGTCTGGCTGGCCGACGACGCGCAGACCGGGCCGCGTGCGCAGGCGGTGGTGGAACACTGGTTGGCGCACACGCCACTGCAGGCCGAGTACACCCGGCGTGCACGGCCACTGGGTGAAGTCGCCCACCTGGACGAGATGCTGCGCGCCTGCGATGGCATGGACGTGGCGGTGCTGGCACCGGACAGCGTGCCCGCACCGGGCTGGCTGCAGCAGCTGCAGGACGCCTTCGCCCGCGATGCCGCCATCGCGACCGCAACCCCATGGTGCAATGCCGGCGAAACCGCTGCGTGGCCCCGGCTGGGCGAGATCAATCCGGAACCCGACGATGCCGCGCTGCTGGCGCAGACCTGTGCCGGCCTGCCAGCGCTGCACCCGGAGCTGCCGTCGGCGGTCACCCACGCGGTGCTGGTGCGGGGCAACGCGCGCCGGCGTGCCGGCGGCCTGGACGTGGACAGCTATGCCGGCTGGAACGCGGCGCTGGTGGACCTGAGCCTGCGCATGGCCGGCCTGGGATGGCGCAACGTGTTGTGCGAGACCGCCTTCGTCAGCCGGGCAGGGGAGGCGGTCAGCCGTGATGGCGATCTCGAGGCCCTGGCCGCGCGCTGGCCGGGCTGGGTGCCTCGGCTGGCTGACTTCCTGATGCATGATCCACTGCACGGGCTGCGTGCCGACCTGCAGCAGCGCATGCGGCAGGCGATAATGCCGAAGGAACAGGGGGACCTGTTCGTCCCGTCTTCCGCGCCGGAGCCTCCTGCTTGAATGTTGCCATTGCCGCCATCGTCGTCACCTACCAGAGTGGCAGCACCATCGATGCCTGCCTCTCGCGCCTGCGCCAGGCGCAGGACGTGGCCGAGATCCGGGTGATCGACAATGGCTCGATGGATGGCACGCTGGATATCGTGCGGCGCCATGCCAGCCACGACCCGCGCGTGCGTTTCGTCGGCAATCCGGACAATCCCGGCTTTGCCGCCGCCAACAACCAGGGCGTGGCCGATTCGCACAGCCCATGGCTGGCCTTCATCAACCCGGACCTGATGGTTGAACCGGAAACACTGGCCGCACTGCGCGCCCGTGCCGAAGCGTTGGGCGACTGCCTGCTCGGCGTCGAACAGGTCGACGAGCAGGGCCATGCCGACGAGGCCGTGCGCCGCCGCGATCCGGACTTCCTGATGATGCTGCGCTCGCCAGGCAAGGGCTCGAAGCTGGCGGTGCCGCGTGACCCGCAGCAGGTGCTGCAGCGGGTGCCGGCGTTGTCTGGCGCGCTGCTGATGATGCCGCGTGCATTGTTCGACTGCATCGGAGGCTGGGACGCGGGCTATCGTCTGCACGCCGAAGACCTGGACCTGTGCCGGCGCGCGCGCGAAGCCGGGGCGGTGGTGGCGATCGCCAATGACCTGCAGGTCACCCACGTTCGTGGCGTCTCCAGCCGCTCGCGGCCGTTCTTCGTTGAATGGCACAAGCACAAGGGCCTGTGGCGCTATTTCCAGAAGTTCGAGGCCAGGCAGCGTTCGCTGCCGGTACGGGTGGCGGTGTGGGGCGCGATCTGGGCGCACGCCCTGATGCTGGTGCCGCGCCTGCTGCGCAGGTCGTTGTAGAGCCGAGCCCACGCGCGGCTCAGGCAACAATCCAACCGGGCGTGGGCCCGGCTCTACGGAAGGCGGACGCGCCCACGGTTCACTCCGCCGGGCGCATAATCCGCCCCATGCCTATCATCCAGTCCCTGCTCGACACCGATCTGTACAAGTTCACCATGATGCAGGCGGTGCTCCACCAGCACCCCGGTGCCCAGGTGCAGTACCGGTTCAAGTGCCGCACGCCCGGCATCGACCTGGCCCACTACATCGACCAGATCGACGAAGAGATCGACCACCTGTGCAGCCTGCGCTTCAGCGACGCGGAGCTGGACTACATGCGTGGCCTGCGCTTCGTGAAGCCGGATTTCGCCGATTTCCTCGGCCTGTTCCACCTCGACCGCAAGTACATCCAGCTACGCGCGTCGAAGACCGTGCCCGGTGAGATCGAACTGGACATCACCGGCCCGTGGCTGCACACCATCCTGTTCGAAGTGCCGCTGCTGGCGATCATCAACGAAGTCTGGTTCCGCAACACCACCACCGCCGACTTCGCCGAGGGTGAGCGCCGCCTGCAGGCCAAGGCCGCGCTGCTGCGCGATACCCCTGGCTTCGAGCAGTGCCGCATTGCCGACTACGGCAGCCGCCGCCGCTACTCGCGTGACTGGCACGCCCGTCTGCTGCCGCTGCTGCGCGACGCGCTCGGCCCGCAGCTGGTCGGCACCAGCAACGTGCACTTCGCCCGCCTGTACGGCATGACCCCGCACGGCACCATGGCGCATGAGTATCTGCAGGCCTTCCAGGCACTGGGCCCGCGCCTGCGCGACTCGCAGGTGGCGGCACTGGAATCGTGGGCACGCGAGTATCGCGGCGATCTGGGCATCGCGCTGTCCGACGTGGTCGGCCTGGATGCGTTCCTGCGCGACTTCGATATGTACTTCTGCAAGCTGTTCGACGGTGTCCGCCACGATTCGGGCGATCCGTTCGACTGGGGCGACCGCATGCTGGCGCACTTCCAGCAGCGCCGGGTGGATGCACGCAGCAAGGTGCTGGTGTTCAGCGATGGGCTCGACATCGCCAAGGTGATGCGCCTGTACGACTACTTCCGTGGTCGCTGCCAGGTCGCCTTCGGCGTCGGCACCCACCTGACCAATGATCTGGGGCCAACGCCGCTCAACATCGTCATCAAGATGGTCCGCTGCAACGGCCAGCCGGTGGCCAAGCTCAGCGATTCGCCGGGCAAGAGCATGTGCGACGACCCGGGCTATCTGGCCTATCTGCGCCAGGTCTTCGAGCTGCCGCCGGCGTAAACGCGTCGGCTTGCAGCACGCCGGCTTACAGGTAGTCGACCACCACCAGGTAGGCGCCCTGCAGCGGCTGCTGCTTCGAAGCCTGCACGCTGTAACGCTCGGAGAAGGCGATATCGCCGGCGCGCATCGCGCTGGCCGACACCGACAGCTTCTGGCCCTGGCGCTTGCCGTCGCGCAGCGTGGCGGCCCGGCCATCGGCAAGGGCCGTCACGGCAACCGTCGAGCCCTTGGCCGACGGCGGGCAGGCGGCCAGGCTCAGCTCACCCTGGGACAGGGCCGTCGTGCAGCCCGGCTCGGCGATGCGGCCGCTGAAACGGATGCTGCCGCTGCTGGCCTGGGCCAGTGCGCTGACGGACATCAGGGCCACGCACAGCAGAATGGAGTTCCTCATGACACGTTCTCTGGTTCGGTGTGTCCTAGTTAGCGACAGGTTCGATCCGTCTTTAATAGGACAAATCCGAATCTGCTAGGGCCATCACCAAGAAAGAGTGATGCGCATCAAATAAGGCGATTTTCACTTGAAAAAAGCCTGTTTCCGCGCATGCCAAACGCGTCAGCAGGAGCGTCATGCAGGGTCGTTTGTGACCTGATCCGGCCACCGTCACCTTCCCCACGCTCCCTGGATCTCGATTTCGCCTATCACGTCACATTTAAAGCGTCAATGAATTGGCGTTCAGAAAAATAATGAGACTTTCATCACAGTTGTGCCTATACTTGCGTCACGGATTCAGGGGAAGGTATGTCCGAGTCCGGCCACAGGTGAGACGCAAGGATGGGTCTTGATAGCCCGGCAGTGCTCCTTGCTTCCTCCTCTACTTCTCATCTCTTCAGTAGGGTTAGGTAAAAGCGAATGCACAAGATCAATATCATCGCCGCTCTGATGCTGGCCGCCGCTCCGCTGGCCGCCAACGCCGCCGACGGCACCATCACCTTCAACGGCAAGGTGACCGACAAGACCTGCACCATCTCGACCCCGGGCGGCAAGGACTTCGCCGTCAACCTGCCGACCGTGTCCAAGAACACCCTGGCCACCGCCGGTGCCGTTGCGGGCCGTACCCCGTTCGCCATCAACCTGAGCAAGTGCAGCGCCGGCAACGTCGCCACCTACTTCGAGCCGGGTTCCACCGTTGACTTCAACAGCGGCCGCCTGGTCAACCAGGCTTCGGCCAACGCTGCCACCAACGTGCAGCTGCAGCTGCTGGGCTCGAACAACACGTTCCTGCCGATCAAGGCGGCTGGCACCGGTCTGGCCCAGGACAACTCGCAGTGGGTGACCGTGGCCGGCGACGGCACCGCCAACCTGAACTACTACGCTGAGTACTACGCCACTGCCGCCGCCACCCCGGGCGACGTCACCAGCAGCGTCAAGTACACGATCATCTACAACTGATCGTAGTCGTACCCGCACTGGCCGGCGTACGCGCCGGCCAGTGCATCGCGGCCCCAGGCCACATACCTCGAGCGTAGTACTTCCGATGAAAGCAATCTTTCCCCGGGCGCTGCTGCTGGCAGCGTTCACGCTGCCCTTCTGCCAGAACGCTCTGGCCGGCGTGGTGGTCAATGGCACGCGAGTGATCTATCCGGCGCAGGCGCGCGAAGTCACCGTGCAGGTCGACAACGTGGGCGATTCGCCGGCGCTGGTGCAGGCCTGGATCGACAGCGGCGACGCCAACCAGACCGCCGATACCAGCGATGCCCCGTTCGTGCTGACGCCGCCGATCGCGCGCGTCGAACCGGGCCGCAGCCAGGCGCTTCGCCTGATCTTCTCCGGCGCGCAACTGCCGACCGACCGTGAGTCGGTGTTCTGGCTCAACGTGCTGGATGTTCCGCCGTCCCCGGACAACGCCGACAGCGGCGAACAGAATTACCTGCAGGTCGCGTTCCGTTCGCGCCTGAAGCTTTTCTACCGGCCGCAGGGCCTGAAGGGCGTCGCCAACGACGCGCCGGCAGCGCTGCGCTGGACCCGCACCGGCGACCGCCTGCGGGTGGAAAACCCGAGCCCCTTCCACGTCACTCTGGCCGAAGTACATGCCGTGACCGGCAGCAGTGAAAAGGCCGTCGAGGACAAGGGCGCGATGGTCGCGCCGAAGCAGAGCCTGGAGTTCGCCGCACCGGCGGGCACCGACCAGGTCCGCTTCATCACCATCAACGACTACGGCGGCCGGGTGGAACACACCATCCGCCTCGGCAGCACCGGGGGCTGAACGCGCCGCGCTGGCCCTTGGCCTGCGCATCCCGCCACCGCCGCTGTGCGGCGAATTGAAGGAATGTCAGTGTGATCGGAAACAGATTGACATTGTCGATCCATCAGGCGCTTTGCCTGCTGGTTGCTGGCGTGGCCTGCCCAGGATGGGCGCTGGCTGCCCCGGCCAATCTCGGCGAACAGGCCCTGATGGCGCAGAGTGGTGCGGCCAATGCGCGTGCACCGGAGTCGGCCCAGTTCAATTCCAGCTTCCTGTCTGGCCAGGCCAAGCAGGTCGACCTGGCGGCCTTCAGCAACGGCAACCCGATGGTGGCCGGCAACTATCGTGTCGACGTCTACGTCAACGGTGCCTGGCAGGGCCGTCGCGATCTGCAGTTCAAGGCCGATGCGCAGGGCCGTGTCGACGCCTGCCTGCCGCTGCCGATGCTGGAAGAAATGGGCGTGGACAGCGAAGCCGTGCTGCTGCAGCAGGATCCGTCCGTGCCGACCGACAAGACCAGCTGCGTGCCGGTCCAGCAGCGCATGGCCAATGCCTATGGTGTCTATGACAGCGGCAACCTGCGCTACGACCTGAGCATCCCGCAGGTGTTCCTGCGCCGTGAGGCACGCGGCTACGTCAACCCGGCGCTGTGGGACCGCGGCATCAATGCCGGCTTCGTCGGCTACAGCTTCAATGCCATCGACAGCGACAGCCGTGTCGAAGGTGGCCAGCGCAACCGCAGTGCCTACCTCGGCCTCAACGCCGGCATGAACCTGGGTGGCTGGCAGTTCCGCCACGATTCGAACCTGACCTGGTCCGAGGGCGATGGCCGCCATTGGCAGAGCATCGCCACCTATGCACAGCGCGGCATTCCGCAGGTGCGCGGCATGCTCACCATCGGTGAGGCCTACACCACCGGTGAACTGTTCGACTCGATCGGTTACCGCGGTGCCAGCCTGGCCAGCGACGACCGCATGCTGCCCGATTCGCTGCGCGGCTACGCGCCGGTCGTGCGCGGCATCGCCGAGACCAATGCACGCATCGAAGTGCGCCAGAACGAGCAGCTGATCTACTCCTCCACCGTGTCGCCGGGCAGCTTCGTCATCGACGACCTGTACCCGACCGGCTACGGCGGCGATCTGGAAGTGAGCGTGATCGAGGCCGATGGCCGCCGCCGCGAATTCAAGGTGCCGTTCGGTTCGGTGCCGCAGATGCTGCGCGAAGGCGTGTCGCGTTACTCGCTGACCGCCGGCCAGGTGCGCAACAAGCTGCTGGCCGATGAGCCGTGGCTGGTGCAGGGCACCTACCAGCGCGGTATCGGCAACCAGCTGACGCTGTACGGCGGCAGCGCACTGAGCGACGGCTACCTGTCGCTGCTGTACGGCGTCGGCCTGTCCACGCCGGTTGGCGCGTTCGCCGCCGACGTCACCCACGCACGTACGACGTTCGACCACTACGGCAACCACACCGGTGCCAGCGTGCGCTTGAGCTACAGCAACATGATCGGCGAGACCGGGACGAACCTGACCCTGGCCGCCTACCGCTATTCGACCGAAGGCTTCTACAGCCTGCAGGATGCGCTGTACGGCCGTGATTCGGACAAGCGCGGCATCGATCCGACCACCCGTGGCCGCCAGCGCAGCCAGTTCCAGGTGACCCTGAACCAGCCGTTGGGCCGTCGGGGCGGCGCGTTGTACGTGACCGGCTCGGTGCGCGACTTCTACGACCGTTCCGGCACCTCCAAGCAGTACCAGGTCGGCTACAACAACGCCTGGCGTTCGGTGAACTACGGCTTCTCGGCGCTGCGCACCGAAGAGGGCGTACTCGGCCGCTCGGATACCCAGTACCTGCTGTCGATGAGCGTGCCGCTGGGCCGTGGTGCCCACCCGGTGTCGTTCAGTGCTGATCTTGGCGTGCGCGACCGCGGGGGCTACGACAACAGCCGCGTTGGCATCACCGGTTCGGCCGGTGTCGACAACAACTTCAGCTATGGCGCGGCCCTGTCCGATTCCCGCGAGGGCAGCACCACCGCGATCGGCAACGTCGAATACCGCAGCCGCTATTCCGCATTGAACGCCAGCTACAGCCACTCGCGTGACTTCCGTCAGGCTTCGGTGGGTGCCAATGGCAGCGTGGTCGTGCATCCGGGTGGTTTCACCTTCACCCCGCAGCGTGGCGACACCATGGTGCTGGTGGAAGCACCGGGCGCGCGCGATGCGATCGTCAGCAACGCCCCGGGCCTGCGCGTCGATGGCCGCGGCTACGCCGTGGTGCCGTACGTGTCGCCGTACCGCCTCAACACCGTCACCCTCGACCCGCAGGGCATGGCCCACGACGTCGAGCTGGAAAGCACCAGCCAGTCGATCGCGCCGTTCGCCGGTGCCATCAGCTACCTGCGCTTCGATACCCGCAAGGGCAACGCGCTGCTGATCCAGGTGCGCAACCCGGATGGTCGCACCATGCCGTTCGGTGCGCAGGTCAAGGACGAGCAGGGCCAGCCGGTGGGCATGGTCAGCCAGGGCGGCCGCCTGTACGTGCGCAGTGAAAAGAACCAGGGCCGCCTGCTGGTGGAATGGGGCGCAGGCGCCGACCAGCGCTGCACCGTCGATTACCAGGTTCCGGCGGGCGCCGATGCGTCCAAGACCGGCTTCATCCCGCTGGAGGCAGCATGCCGATGATTTCTTCCCGAGGCCGCAAGGCGCTGGCTGCCGTGGCCGTGCTCGGTGGTGTGTTGCTGGCGCAGCAGGCCAGTGCTGCGTGCCGGATCAGCTCCAGCTGGTTCACGGCCCAGGACGTCACCATGGACATGGGCCAGATCGTGATCCTGCCCAGCACACCGGTTGGCGGCGTGATCAAGGAAATCAGCGAGTCGATCACCCAGCGCGACCGTGTGGCCAGCTGCGATTGGAACGGTGGTCGTTCGATCGGCGAGTACGTCAACGCGGCGCAGAAGCGTCCGGTTCCTGGTTTTGCGAATACCTATGAAACCGACGTCCCCGGTGTTGGCATCAAGCTGTTCCGTGATTCCGGGGCGATCCAGGTCTACTACCCGCATCAGCTCAGCTTTGGCGGTGGCAGCACCGTTACGCTGATTGGCGGTCGCTTCCGCATCCAGCTGATCAAGACCGCAGCACAGACTGGCTCGGGCGTGATCGCGCCCAATGGGCGCTTCACCACATACTACTTCGACGGTGACAGTGCCAGCCGCCCAGTGCTGACTTCAACCTTCAAGGGCTCGGGCACCACCGTGGTCAGCCCGACCTGTGAAGTGCAGGCCGGCAGCCGCAACATCGCCGTCGATTTCGGCAGCGTGCCCAACACCACCTTCACCGGTGTCGGCTCCAAGGCCGTCGATCGCGATTTCGAGATCCGCCTGAACTGCCAGGGCAGCAATGTTGCCCAGTACCAGAGCAAGATCGGCATCCGCCTGGATGCCGACCAGGACAGCTCGAACATGCCGGGCGTGCTGAAGCTGAGCGCCGCCAGCAACAGCGCCACCCGCATCGGCATCCAGATGGTCCAGCGTGACGGCACCACCGAGCGCGAAGTCCGCTTCGGCCAGACCATCAACGTGGGCACCACCGCACCGGGCACCAGTGTCATGGCGCTGCCGCTGCGCGCCCGCTATGTGCAGACCCAGGCCGGCACGGTAGGTGCGGGTGTCGCGAACGGCCAGGCCACCTTCACCATCCAGTACGAGTAAGGCGGTCCCAGGCTGCGGCCACTGCTGCGTTTCACTGCAACGTCGCCCGTTCCACGGGCGGCGTTGACTGCGTCTTGATCTTCCAACGATGAAGATCAATGCCACGACGCGCGTACCATCATTCGAATGTGATGTACGTCGCGATTTTGGAGTTTCCTCATGAGGTGACCGTCTCCTGCCTGCGGGTGTTGGACGGGAACGCCGAAAGGATCCAGACGTGGCTACAGCTCCTGGCATTCCCTCGCGCCGTCCGTCCGGAGCGCTGCGGTGAAGGTCCTGTCGGTGTTCGGCACGCGACCGGAAGCGATCAAGATGGGGCCGCTGGTGCGTGCCCTGGGCGAGGCTGCGGATATCGAATCGGTGGTCTGCATCACCGGCCAGCACCGGGCAATGCTGGACCAGGTGATGTCGCTGTTCGAGATCACCGCCGACCATGACCTCGATGTCATGGTCCCCAACCAGACCCTCAATGGCTTGTGCGCGAAGCTGTTCGAGCGGCTTGACGCGCTGTACACGCAGGTCCGTCCGGACCGGGTGCTGGTGCACGGCGATACCACCACGGCGATGACCGCCGCGCTGGCCGCGTTCCACCATCGCATTCCGATCGGTCATGTCGAGGCCGGACTGCGCACCGGTGACATCAACCGGCCGTGGCCGGAGGAAATGAACCGGCGGGTGATCGATGTGGTCGGCCACCAGCTGTACGCGCCCACGCCCAGCTCGCGCGCCAACCTGGCCGGTGAACACCTGGGCGGGCAGATCCTGGTCACCGGCAACACCGTCATCGATGCCCTGCAGCAGACCGTGGAGCGCCTGGATGCCGACCCGGCGCTGCGTGCGCGGGCTGACGAACCCTTCCATATGCTTGATCCCGATCGTCGCCTGCTGCTGGTCACTGGCCACCGCCGTGAGAGCTTCGGCCAGGGCTTCGAGGACATCTGCCGCGCGCTGGCCGAGCTGGCCCGGCGGCCGGACCTGCAGGTGCTGTACCCGGTGCATCTCAACCCGAACGTGCAGGGCCCGGTCAACGCCCACCTCGGCCATCTCGACAACGTGCATCTGGTGCCGCCGCAGGACTACCTGCGCTTCGTGCGCCTGATGCAGCGCGCCGACGTCATCCTCACCGACTCCGGTGGCGTGCAGGAAGAAGCGCCGGCGCTGGCCAAGTCCGTGCTGGTCATGCGCGACGTCACCGAACGCCCGGAGGCGGTCGAGGCCGGTGTGGTGACGCTGGTCGGCACCACGCCCTCGCGCATTGTCGAAGCGGTCAACGCGGCACTGGCACAACCACCGCACCCGACCCGCTTCGATCCCGACGCCAGCCCCTACGGCGATGGCCGTGCCAGCGCGCGCATCGTCGCCGCCCTGCGTGGCACGCCCCTTCCCGAATTCTCGCCCGGCCTCCGCAGCGGCGGTGCCGCCCACTCCCATCCACGCGAAGTGACGCCATGACCCAGACCGGCCGCTCTCCCCTGTTTGCATCCGCCGCCGCGTTCGTCCTGTCGGGCGTGGTTGGCAGTGCCCATGCCGCCGACAGCGTCGCCGGCCAGTTCGCCGAATGGAGCGGCGACAGCACGGTCAGCCGGCAGATGACCCTGCGCGAACTCGGTTTCCGCCAACCGCTGGTGCTCAGCGGGCAGGAGAGCCAGCGCGAGGTCTATCTGCCGGTGCCGGCTGGCGTTGCCACCCGCGATGCACAGCTGCAGCTCGATGGGCGCTATGTACGCGGGCACGCTGGGCGTACCTCGGGCTTGTGGTCGGTGGATGGCGATCCAATCGCCGCGCGCTCGATCACCGATGCCCAGGGCGATGCCAGCCAGCTGCTGGCCATCGATGGCGAACCCCGCCAGAACGGCTTCGTGCGGGTCGGCGTCGGCTGGTGGTCGATCGTGTCCGACTATCAATGTGCCGACCAGAGCGCGCCGGCCAACGTGCTGCGGCTGTCGCCGGACTCGCGTTTCAGCTACCGCTTCGACGGCCGCGCCGTGGATACCGTGGCCAAGGCGTGGGGCGCGCTGCCCCCGCAGGTGCGCCTGCTGGTGGATGGCAAGGCACTGCAGGCGCCCGCCTACGATGCGGCCTGGCGCATCGGTACCGCAATGCAGGCCGGTGGCAAGCAGGTGCAGGTGGTGGCGCTGCCCAAGGTTGGTGACAGTGTCGACCTGACCGGCATCAGCATCCCGGCCAGCCTGCAGGGCGTGCCGGCCTATGACGCGCTGGCCGCGGGCGAGCGGGCATACGCGATCAAGGATCTGGCCGAAGTCGGTGCGCTGCTGTCGCTGCGGGACAGCGGGCCGTTGGCCGCCGATGTGATGATCGGCAGTGATGCGCTGCGGGCCGGCGTGCGCGCGGCGCTGGATGCGCTGGCCGCACAGGTTGCCACCACTGGCGCCGACGCGGGCACGGCGTTCGCCGCGTGGCGCGGTACCGACATGGGTGGCCTGGAAAAGCCCGCGACCAGCGCCTCGGTCAGCGTGGTGGCCGTTGCCGGCCGTCCCACGCTGGTGGTCGACCCGGCGGCGGCGGGCAAGGTCGCCGGGCTGCTCGCCGAGCAGTGGCGCAGCTATGCGCTGGGCCGCAGCCTGCAGGTCAGCGCAGCGGGCACGCCGAAGCTGGACGGTGACCAGGTGCTGCTGAGCCGGCTCGGCAACATCGCCGGCACGATGGATGTCGTCACCCGCGCGGACCGCAGTGCCACCTTCGACCTCGGCGCGCTGTCGGCCGATGGGCGCCTGCCCGAAGAGGTGGTGATCGACGTCTCGGCGGCCCCCAACGCGGCGGGGCAGGGCGTGGTGGCCACCATCCACTTCAACGATTACCTGCTGGGGGGCAAGGTGTTGTCGGCCAACGGCCAGCCGCAGCGGCTGGTGGCCAAGGTGCCGGCCTATGCGCTGTCGGCGCGCAACGAGATCCGGGTCAGCTTCCTGCGCCAGCCGGCACGCCCCTATTGCCACGATCCGGCCACCGCCTATCCGGTATCGGTCCTGCCCAGCAGTCACCTGACCCTGGCCAAGCGTTCGCTGGGCAGTGATTTCGTCGGTGCCAGCAGCCAGCTGTCACGCGGCAACCAGGTGTTCGTGCCCGCCACGTGGCTGCAGGATGCGCCGGCATCGCTGCGCAAGGTGATCGCGGTGGCCAGTGCAGTGGGCGCCTCGCCGGAGGCGTCGGCGCTGAAGGTGGTCGATGCCGGTGCGGCGGTCAGCCCGGGTACGCCGTGGCTGGCCTTCGGTGTGGCGCCGTCGGGTGTTGATGTGGCCGGCCTGAAGGACGGCCACCTGCTGATCGGCGGGAAGCCGCAGCCGCTGCTGGATGTCGGCGGCCTGGATCGCGCTGCGGTGGTGCAGGTCGGCACCTCCGGCGGCCAGCTCGGCGTGCTGTACAGCGACCTGGGCGCACAGGCACCGTCGTTCGGCGCACCGTTCCGGCTGCTGCGCGGTGATCTTGCGGTGCTCGACGGCAGTGATGCCGTGCGCGAGTTCGATCGCCAGGATCCTTACGGAAGCCGCGTTGCCCAGGATGGCAATCCGCAATCGAAGTGGGAACGGCACATGGTCTGGTTGCTGCTGCTGGTCGGCGTGATCGTGTTCGCGCTGCTGGCCGCCCGCGTCACCCAGGTGCGCCGCCGCAAGTCCGCCAACACAGGGCACTGATCCACCGTGGACGGTCTGTTCTGGAACATCCAGCTGGCCAACTATTACGCCGCCCTGGAAACCACGGCGGCGGCGGTGGCCGTGCTGATCCTGATCTCCAGCCTCGATGACCTGTTCATCGATGTCTGGTACTGGGTTCGCGAGAGCTGGCGCGCGCTCACCATCAAGCGTCGCGAAGCGTACCGGCCGCTGACCCAGGAAGACCTGATGCAGCGGCCGCAACAGCCGCTGGCGATCATGGTGCCGGCGTGGATGGAATACGACGTCATCGCGCAGATGGTGGAGAACATGATCAACGTGCTCGACTACCGCGAGTACGTCGTGTTCGTCGGCACCTATCCCAACGACCAGCAGACCATCGACGAAGTGGAGCGCATGCGCCGCCGCTACAAGCGCCTGCGCCGCGTGGAGGTGCCGCACGACGGGCCGACCAGCAAGGCCGATTGCCTGAACTGGCTGATCCTGGCCATCTTCGATTACGAGAAGCGCCACGACATCGAATTCGCCGGAGTGATCCTGCACGACAGCGAGGACGTGCTGCACCCGATGGAACTGCGCTTCTACAACTACCTGCTGCCACGCAAGGACATGATCCAGTTGCCGGTGACCTCGCTGGACCGCGAGTGGTACGAACTGGTGGCCGGCGTCTACATGGACGAGTTCGCCGAATGGCACGCAAAGGATCTGGTGGTGCGCGAGAGCGTGTCCGGCATGGTGCCCTCCGCGGGCGTGGGTACCTGCTTCTCCCGGCGCGCGCTGCTGGCGCTGAGCGCGCAGACCGACAACCAGCCCTTCAATACCGACAGCCTCACCGAGGACTACGACGTCGGTGCGCGGCTGGCGGCGATGGGCATGCAGTCGATCTTCGCCCGCTTCCCGGTGCAGTTCCGCGTGCGCCGTCCGTCATGGTTCGGCTGGGGACCGGTGCGCGAGCGCACCCAGCAGATGGCGCTGTGCGTGCGCGAGTACTTCCCCGACAACTTCCGCGCGTCGTACCGGCAGAAGGCACGCTGGGTGCTGGGCATCGGCCTGCAGAGCTGGGAGTCGCTGGGCTGGCGCGGCTCACTGGCCACCAAGTACCTGCTGGCACGCGACCGCAAGGGCATCATCACCTCGTTCGTCAGCATCATCGCCTACATCATCTTCCTGCAGCTGCTGCTGTTCTGGCTGTTGAAGATGACCGGGCTGTGGACGATGCAGTTCCCCAGCGTGTTCCAGGCCGGTACCTGGCAGATGAATGTCGCGCTGCTGACCACCGCAGCGCTGGCGACCCGGGTCGTGCAGCGCTTCTATTTCGTCAACCGGTTGTACGGCTGGGAGCATGCGTTGATGTCGATCCCGCGCATGGTGGTCGGCAACATGATCAATTTCATGGCCACCGCCCGTGCCTGGAAGGTGTTCCTCGCCTACCTGCTGTTCGGCAAGCGCATGGTCTGGGACAAGACAATGCACGACTTCCCCGATGCGGCGCAGCTGGTGCAGACCCGCAAGCAACTGGGTGAGCTGTTGACCACCTGGCAGGCGGTGGAACCCGAGCGCCTGCAGCAGGCGCTGGACCAGCAGCAGGCAGGCCGCCAGCAGCCGCTGGGCCGCATCCTGCTCACCCAGGGCTGGCTGGATGACGAGACCCTGGCCGAGGCCATCGCGTTCCAGGGTGACCTGCCACGCGCGGTGATCGACGTGGATTACCTGCGTGCCTGCCAGTTCCCGGTCAGTGCCGATGCCTGCGTGCAATGGCGCATGCTGCCGCTGCCGCCGCGCCAGGAAGGCACCCTGCGACTGGCCGTGACCAGTCCGCTGCCCGAGGACGCCGTGGCATTGCTGAAGCAGGAAACGCGCAGCGAGCACATCGAACAGAGCATTGCCCGCGAAAACGAGATCAACGCGGGCCTGCGCCTGATCGGTGGCGAACGGCAGTGGCACCTGGACAACGTGCCATTGCTGGGCGACCTGCTGGTGGAAATGCGCCTGATCGATCACGCACGCTTCGAGATCGCACTGGACGACTACATGCCGCAGCGCGACGGTCGCATCGGCGACTACCTGGTCAAGCAGGGCATCACCACCGAGGAGGCCGTGGCCCAGGCCATGCAGGAGCAGCGCCGGCGTGCGGCCACGCTGCAGTCGCCGCCGCCCGGAGCCTTGCCGGCATGAAGACCACGCTGCTGTCCACCGTCATTGCCGTGGCACTGGCCACGGCCGCCGCGCCGGTGATGGCGCAGGCCGAGGTGCCACTGCCGCTGTCCGGTGCGGCCTACCGCATCGCCGAGCAGGCGTTTGCTGCCTATGAACGTGGCGATTACCCCACGGCCTACCGGCAGTCCAGCGAAGCGATCCGGCTGCGCCCGGACGTGGTGCGGCTGCGTCTGCTGCAGATCTATGCGCTGCAGAAGCTTGGTCGTGGCGCAGAAGCGCAGCAGCAGGCGCGCCGTGCGCTGGACGCGGGGATGAAGGATCCAGCCTTGCCTGCGCTGGCCGCCGCGCCCAGGACGACCACAGGTGCAGCGCGTAGCACAGCGGTGCCGCGTGCACCCGCAACGGTGGCCGGCCACAACAACCGGCAGGCCTACATGCTGGCAACCGAAGCCTATGCGGCCTACGACGCCGGGCAGATGGGCATCGCCGCCAGAAAGGCCGAACAGGCGTTCCGGCAGCAGCCGGAACAGGGCGCATGGGCCCTGCTGTGGGTGGCGGCGCTGGAGGCACAGCAACAGCCCGAACAGGCCGACGCCGCCATCGGCACCGCGCTGCAGTTGGGTGCACCGAATGTCGAAGCGCTGCGCGCGCGGCGCGTGACACTGGGCCGCCAACGCGCGCTGCTGCAGGCACAGCAGGCCTATCAATTGCTGTCCGCAGGCGAGGATGCCGCCGCCATTGAGCAGGCGCACGCCGCCGTGGAACTGGCACCCGACGTTGCTTCATACCGGTTGCTGCTGATCACCGCGCAGCTGCAGGGCGATCAGCTGGCCGACGCTGAGCACAGTGCTGATCAGGCATTGCAGGTGGACGCCAACGATCTCAATGCCCGGGTGATGCGTGGCTACCTGCGCCAGCGCCAGGGCAGTACGCTGCGGGCCAATGAGGATTTCGATGCCGCGCTCGCCACGCCGGGATCAACCGCGCAGCAGCGCAACGTGCGGCTGCTGGCGGTGGATGCGGCGCTGGCCGCAGGTGATCGGGTACGCGCAGCTGCACTGCTGGCACCGTTGCAGGCGGCGCTACCGGCAGTTGAAGGCGATGCACGGACACGGCAGCTGCTGCAGCAGGGCATCGAGCAGCGCAGCCGGG
This sequence comes from Stenotrophomonas sp. GD03819, assembly GCF_029841665.1. Classification (NCBI taxonomy): domain Bacteria; kingdom Pseudomonadati; phylum Pseudomonadota; class Gammaproteobacteria; order Lysobacterales; family Lysobacteraceae; genus Stenotrophomonas; species Stenotrophomonas sp. GD03819. The sequence goes on along the minus strand of NZ_JAOCEW010000003.1, from coordinate 141,333 downwards.
CGACCCGTGCCAGTCGCGAGCCTCCCCGCATCAGCGCCGAGGCCTACCCGGCACCGGTCCAGCACTGCCAGTCCGGTGACAGCGGCAACGTCTGCGAACTGGTGCCGGCCGATCTGCAGGGGGATGGCGGTGCCGCACAGCGTGCCTACGCTGCCTACGCGCGCCAGGATTACGCCGATGCCATCGGTGAGGCGCGGCAGGCCGTGCAACTCGCACCGGACGACGCGAACCTGCAAGGCCTGCTGACCACCACGCTGGCGGCGGGCAACCGTGCCCAGCAGGACGAAGCGCGGCAGCGCCTGGATACGGCACTGGCACAGCGTCCTGATGACGCGGGTGCACTGATGCAGCGCGGCTACCTCAACCAGAGGGCCCACGAACCGGCGCGCGCACTGGCCGACTTCCGTGCCGCCGAGGCCACCGGAAAGGCACCGAAAAGCGTAGTGCTCGACCAGGCCTACGCCAGCGCAGCCAACGGCGACCATGCGCAGGCGGTGACGCTGCTGCGCAGCGCCATTGATCGCGCCGATGCCGGTGAGCTGCCACTGGATGCGCACCAGCACTACAACGTGCGCAATGCCATCGCCAATTACTCGCGCGAGTGGGGCGTGATCGCCTCGGCGGGTTTCCGTGGTGCTCGCCAGGCGGCGACCAATGTCGGCGGTGCGGCGATCAGTACGCCCGGCGATTCGGTGTTCAGCACGCTGGAGGCGTTCTGGCGGCCCCCGGCCTTCAACGACCAGCATGGCACGCTGGAACTCTACGCGCGCCTGCTCAACACGCTGTACGACGAGGGTGGCACTTACGAATCGATCCGCGCGGTGGACCCGTGCACCGGCGAATCAACGCCGGATGCGCGTGCACGCGCGGAGCGCCTCAGCCACTCGCGTTCCACTACCGGCTGGCCCTCCACCATCGCGTCCTTCGGCATGCGCTACGCGTTTGGCCAGAGCGGTTTGAGTGCTGGCATCGAGCGCCGACAGTTCCTCGGCAGTGCAACCAGCCAGGGCGAGGTCTACCCCGAGTCGGCAGCGGTGCAGTGCCGCCTGCAGCTGGCCCTGAACCGGCCACTGGAAGCCAGCACGCTGGCGCGCTACCGGCTGGCCAGTGGTTCCGGTGGCTGGATGTCCTACCTGACCTATGGCTACTACCATGGCACCGATCTGCGCACCGATGTGAACCAGTGGTGGATGGTCAGTGGCTACGCGCAGGGGGGATACACCTGGGACGACAACGGTGCCACCTTCACCCTCGACGCGCTTGATGCCAACGGCACGCCGGTGCGGCGCCTGGGCGAGGCCAATGGGCGCCTGCATCGCGAACAGTGGTTCGCTGCCGGTGAACTGCGCGCCGGGCGCAGTTTCCGCTTCGGTGCAGGGCAGACGCATTGGGTGGTCACACCCTATGTCGTGGTGGGTGCCGATTGGCTGGACCAGCGCTCGCGCGTGCGCGACATCCGTTATCCGCCGTTCCCGGCGCAGTCGTTCGCGCTCAACGATACGCAGCGCAGCTGGTCACTTGGTGCAGGGCCGGGCGTGGGCGTGCGTTACGGGTTCCGCGAGGACCACTACAACACGCCGCGTTCCTACCTGGACCTGACCGTGCAGTACCGCTTCGCGATCGGTGGCGGTGATACACAGCGCGCCAAGGGCCTGTTCGCTACCGCCATCCTCTACTACTGAGGCAGGCCCCAGCGTCGCCGCAGCGCTGCGGCCTGCGGCGTGTCCTGGGTCAGCCATGGCTCCAGTGCATAGACCAGCACGTGCTGTGCGCCGCTGTCGCGTGCCCATGCCAACTGCCGCTGGATACGTGCGGCATCGGCGGTTTCGCCCTTGAATCCGCTGCCATCAGCGGCGCTGCCAGGCAGTTCGCGGAACAGTTCGACGATCGCATCGAAGCCGATGCCGTGTGCATGGAAATGATCGAGCAACGGCTGGAGCTGCTGCACGTTGCCGGCACCGGCCACCCCCACGCCATCCTGCACCATCGGCCGTAGCGTGGCCTGTGCCAGCACCGCCTGCCACAGCGTGACCAGGTTGCCATCGGTCTGCAGGCGGCTGAAGTAACAGGAGATCGCACAGTCACCGCCGCGCGTGCTGGCGGCCTGCACCAGCCCGTGCAGCCACTGCGCCAGCCATTGCTGGCGGACCGGATCGGCCCAGTGGTACTGCTCCAGTTCGTAGGGCAGGTACCAGCCCCCGAAGGCCGGCTGCTGCGCCCAGGGTGCCTGTGTCAACCAGCTGCGTGCGTACGCCAGGCTCTCGGCCAGGAAGGCCTTCAGCGTGGCGTCGTCCGCGGCGATGGCCTGCCACCAGCGTTGCTGGAAGGGCAGGCCGACGCGGATGCGGATGCCGTTCTCGCCGGCGGCGGTGAACAGCTGCTGCAGGCTGCCGTCGGGCAGTGACCAGTCGCCGTCGCTGCCACCGACGATGCCGGTCCATTGCAGCACCAGCTGACGGCAGCCCAGCGTATGCGCAAGCTTCAAGGATCGCTGCCAGTCGGCCAGGCCCCATTGCAGGTGGCTGCGCCACGGCTGCAGGAAGGTGCCATCGACCTGCACCGGCAGCGAGCAGCCGGGCAGGGTGGCGAGCGTAGCGGCCAACGGCGCCAGCACTGCCGCGCGCAGCAAGCGACGGCGCAACGGCGAAGAAGGATCCGCGGGAAGGTCGGGCCGAACCATGCCCGCATCATCCCAGAGCGCCGTGCGTGGCGGGTGAACCTTGCGTCCGGTAGTCCCGGTCGCGGGCCGAAGCGTGCTCTGGTAGCGCCGGCCGCTGGCCGGCATCGCCTACCGCTTATTCCAGCGCGTAGCGCAGGGTAAACAGCACCGCCACCAGCCACACGGCCGGATGCACTTCGCGCCAGCGCCCGGTACCGGCCTTCAGCGCGGCATAGGCAATGAAGCCGAACGCCAGGCCGTTGGCGATCGAGTAGGTGAACGGCATCGCCAGCGCACAGAGTGCGGCTGGCACCGATTCGGTCAGGTCGCTCCAGTCCACTTCCACCAGCTCACGCAGCATCAGGCCAGCCACGAACAGCAGTGCCGGCGCGGTGGCATAGCTGGGCACCATTGCCGCAAGCGGCGAGAACAGCAGCGCCGCCAGGAACAGCGCCGACACCACCAGCGCGGTCAGGCCGGTGCGGCCGCCCACCTGCACGCCCGAGGCGCTTTCGGCAAAGGCCGTGGTGCTGCTGGTGCCAAGCATCGAACCGGGCACGATCGCGGTGCTGTCGGCCAGCAGCGCACGGCCGAAACGCTTCTGCGCGCCCGGCAGCTTCAGCAGGCCGGCGCGACCGACCACGCCGTACAGCGTGCCGGTGGCATCGAACACTTCCACCAGCACGAACACCAGCACCACCTGCAGCAGCACTGCGATCGGTGCGCCGCCGTCATGGTGCAGCAGGCCCGGCAGGTCCAGCTGCAGGAAGGTGGGTGCGAGGCTCGGCGGCAGCGAGACCAGGCCCTGGTACTGCACGTCGCCCAACGCCCAGCCCGCGCCGGTCACCGCCAGGATGCCGATCAGGATCGCACCGCGGATGCGGCGTGCTTCCAGCACCGCGATCAGCAGGAAGCCGGCCAGTGCCAGCAGCGGCGGCGCCGTGTTCAACGGGCCCAGCGCCACCAGCGTGTCTTCATTGCCGACGATCACGCCGGACTTCTGCAGCGCGATGATCGCCAGGAACAGGCCGATGCCGGCCACGATCGCCGAGCGCAGCGACGAGGGGATGCCGGACACCAGCCATGCGCGCACGCCGGTCAGCGACAGCACCAGGAACACCAGGCCGGAGATGAACACCGCACCCAGCGCCTGCTGCCACGGCAGGCCAGCGGCACCGACCACGGTGAAGGCGAAGAACGCGTTCAGGCCCATGCCCGGTGCCATCCCCACGGGGAAGTTGGCGGCCAGCGCCATCACCGCCGAACCCAGCGCCGCAGCCAGGCAGGTGGCCACGAACACCGCGCCCGCGTCCATGCCGGTGGTGCCGAGGATCTCGGGGTTCACGAAGACGATGTAGGACATCGTCAGGAAGGTGGTGACACCGGCCAGCAGCTCGGTACGCACGGTGGTGCCGTGTTGCTGCAGCTGGAACAGGCGCTCGAACAGGGACATGGGGCTTCTCGCGAAGGTGTCGCCAGCAAGCGGGCGACCCACAGAAGGAGAAAGGCCGCGCGAGCGCGGCCTTTCCGGTTGCCTTATTTCAGCGCCTTGAAGCGCAGGCGCTTCGGCGCAGCGTCGTCGCCCATGCGGCGGCGCTTGTCTTCTTCGTACTCGCGGTAGTTGCCCTGGAAGAACTCCACGTGCGAGTCGCCTTCGAACGCCAGGATGTGGGTCGCGATGCGATCCAGGAACCAGCGGTCATGCGAGATGACGAAGGTGTTGCCCGGGAACTCCAGCAGCGCATCTTCCAGCGCACGCAGGGTTTCGATGTCCAGGTCGTTGGACGGTTCGTCGAGCAGCAGCACGTTGCCACCCTGCAGCAGGGTCTTGGCCATGTGCAGGCGGCCACGCTCACCACCGGACAGCGAACCGACCATCTTCTGCTGGTCCTGGCCCTTGAAGTTGAAGCGGCCGATGTAGGCGCGCGACTGGATCTCGATGCCGTTGATGTTGAGGATGTCCAGGCCGCCCGCGATTTCCTGGAAGACGTTGTGGTTGCCTTCCAGCGCGTCGCGGCTCTGGTCCACGTAGGACAGCTTCACGGTCGGGCCGACCACGATCTCGCCGGTGTCCGGCTTTTCCTGGCCGGTGATCATCTTGAACAGGGTCGACTTACCGGCACCGTTCGGGCCGATGATGCCGACGATGGCGCCGGCCGGCACCAGGAAGCTCAGGTTGTCGAACAGCAGGCGGTCGCCGAACTTCTTGGAGACGTTCTTGAACTCCATCACCGCGTTGCCCAGGCGCTCGCCCGGCGGGATGAAGATTTCATTGGTCTCGTTGCGCTTCTGGTAATCGACCGACTGCAGCTCTTCCAGGCGGGCCAGACGGGCCTTGCCCTTGGTGCGGCCGCCCTTGGCGTTCTGGCGCGACCACTCCAGTTCCTTCTGGATCGCCTTCTGGCGGGCCTTTTCCTGGTTGTCTTCCTGCTTCAGGCGCTCGTCCTTCTGGGTCAGCCAGTCGGTGTAGTTGCCCTTCCACGGAATGCCGCGGCCGCGGTCCAGTTCCAGGATCCATTCGGCGGCGTTGTCCAGGAAGTAGCGATCGTGGGTGACCGCCACCACGGTGCCGGTGTAGCGCGCCAGGAACTGTTCCAGCCATTCCACCGACTCGGCGTCGAGGTGGTTGGTCGGTTCGTCGAGCAGCAGCATGTCCGGCTTCTGCAGCAGCAGGCGGCACAGGGCCACGCGGCGCTTTTCACCACCGGACAGCTTGCCGACCACGGCATCCCACGGCGGCAGGCGCAGCGCATCGGCGGCCACGTCCAGCTGGTTTTCCAGGGTGTGTGCGTCGCCAGCGGCCAGGATCGCCTCCAGGCGCTCCTGTTCCTTGGCCAGCGCGTCGAAGTCGGCGCCTTCCTCGGCGTAGGCGGCGTACACCGCTTCCAGCGCGGCCTGGGCCTGCAGCACTTCGCCCACGCCTTCCTCCACCGCTTCACGCACGGTCTTGGTCGGGTCCAGCTCCGGTTCCTGCGCCAGGTAGCCGACCTTGATGCCCGGCTGCGGGCGGGCTTCGCCCTCGAAATCGGTGTCCACGCCGGCCATGATCTTCAGCACGGTGGACTTGCCGGCGCCGTTCAGGCCCAGCAGGCCGATCTTCGCGCCCGGGAAGAAGGACAGCGAGATGTCCTTGATGATCTGCCGCTTGGGCGGGACCACCTTGGACACGCGGTTCATGGTGTAGATGTATTGCGAGGACATGCGGTCTCCGTAGGCGCGGCCCTGCGCCCGGTCCGTCACGGGAAGATCCCGTTGCGGCAGCGGGCACAGACTGAAATGGAATACCGCCAATTATAGCCGGAACCGGTTCCGGGCCGCGCCCGGGAAGGGGGCGCCGGGCTGGCCGCCCCCTGAATAGTGCGTCACAGTCCTGCAACGGGAAGCGTTTCCAGCCGGAAACGGTTCAGATCGGTTGCGCAATATGGGCTCACCACCCACCCGAGCAGAGGTCTGACATGCGCATCAATCGAGTAATGGCCAGTGCCGTGGCCTCTGTGCTGGCGCTGGGCGCCGTGGCCCCGGCGTTCGCCGACAACGACCATCGCCGCAACCACGACCGCCGCGAATGGCGCGAGGATCGCCGTGAGTGGCGCCACGACCGCCGTGACTGGGAGCGCGACCGCCGCGAGGCCCGGCGCGACTACCGCCAGGATCGCCGCGAGTGGCACCGTGATCATGACCGCTACTACCGCCCGGCACCGCCGCGTGTGGTGTACCGCCCGGCCTATGGCCCGGGCTATGGCTGGAAGGTCGGCCATCGCTACCGCGACTATTACCGCGGCCCGATCTATGTGGTGAACGACTACCCGCGCTATCACCTGCGTCGCCCGCCCTACGGGCACCACTGGATCCGCGATGACCGCGGCAACATGCTGCTGGTTGCCATCGCCACCGGTGTGATCGCCCAGTACGTGCTCAGCAACCGCTGAGTCGGCGGTCATATCCCCGCATGGCGTGGATCTACCGGCACGGCGGGGCAGCGCAATCGAAACCATACGGGGCCGGATTCCTTCGGGGATGCCGGCCCCGTCCGTTTCGGCCCCAGCAGGCCGGTGCGGGGCTACAATCGGGGGCTGAGCCGTACCCCCTTTTCCCTGCCTGCTGGAGTACCCGATGTTCCCGCGTGACGTCCGCATCGAATCCTACGATCCCGAACTGGCCAAGGCCATCGCCGCTGAAACCCAGCGCCAGGAAGACCACGTCGAGCTGATCGCCAGCGAGAACTACACCAGCCCGGCGGTGATGGAAGCCCAGGGCAGCCAGCTGACCAACAAGTACGCTGAAGGCTACCCGGGCAAGCGCTACTACGGTGGCTGCGAATACGTGGACATCGCCGAGCAGCTGGCGATCGACCGCCTCAAGCAGCTGTTCGGCGCGGACTACGCCAACGTGCAGCCGCACAGCGGTTCGCAGGCCAACCAGGCCGTGTACTTCGCCCTGCTGCAGCCGGGTGACACCATCCTCGGCATGAGCCTGGCCCACGGCGGCCACCTCACCCACGGTGCCAAGGTGAATGCCTCGGGCAAGCTGTTCAACGCCGTGCAGTACGGCGTGAACGATCAGGGCCTGATCGATTACGACGAAGTCGAGCGCCTGGCCCTGGAGCACAAGCCGAAGATGGTCGTGGCCGGCTTCTCGGCCTACTCGCAGGTGATCGACTGGGCACGCTTCCGCGCCATCGCCGACAAGGTCGGTGCCTACCTGTTCGTCGACATGGCCCACGTTGCCGGCCTGGTCGCCGCAGGCGTGTACCCCAGCCCGCTGGAGCACGCCCACGTGGTCACCTCCACCACCCACAAGACCCTGCGCGGCCCGCGCGGCGGCATCATCGTCGCCAAGGGCGCCGACGAAGACCTGGTCAAGAAGCTGCAGTCGATCGTGTTCCCGGGCATCCAGGGTGGTCCGCTGATGCACGTCATCGCCGGCAAGGCCGTCGCCTTCAAGGAAGCGCTGGAACCGGGCTTCAAGGCCTACCAGCAGCAGGTGGTGAAGAACGCCCAGGCGATGGCCAACACGCTCATCGCGCGCGGCTACAAGATCGTCTCCGGTGGCACCCAGAACCACCTGATGCTGGTCGACATGATCGGCAAGGACGTGTCCGGCAAGGACGCGGAAGCGGCGCTGGGCAAGGCGCACATCACCGTCAACAAGAACTCGGTGCCGAACGACCCGCGTTCGCCGTTCGTGACCTCGGGCCTGCGCCTGGGTACCCCGGCGGTGACCACCCGTGGTTACGTTGAACAGGACTGCGTGGACCTGGCCAACTGGATCGCCGACGTGCTCGACGCGCCGAACGATGACGCCGTGATCGCCCGCGTGCGCGACGCCGTCAGCGCGCAGTGCCGCAAGTACCCGGTCTACGGCTGATCGGGGAGTGGGGTCGGATCCCTTCCCGCAGGGAAGGGCTCTGACCCCAGCATTGGAGTGACCGCGCATGGATGAGCGCCACCTCAAGTATCTGTACACCGCCCTGGCGGTGCTGCTTGGCCTGCCCAGCCTGGCGATGGGCGGCGCGGCAGCGACCATGCTGCTGCTGATGGGGCTGGGCCAGTTCGGTCACGGCACGCTGGCCTCGGTGACGGTGATGCCGCTGTGGGGCCTGGCCGGCATTGCCGGCTGCCTGGCCTGGTTGTGGCTCAGTGCGGGTTTTCTGATGCGGGGGCGTGCCGGGCTGCACGTGCACCGTCTCTGGTGGTGGATGCTGCTGGCGGGCGGTCTCGCCGCCTTGCCCCCGCTGGGGCTGGCGCTGTGGTGGGGCGTCACCGTGCACGCCGAAGGCATCACCCTGTTGCTGCTGGGCCCGTCGATGCTGGTGCCGGCTGCGATGCTGGTGTGGATCAAACGCTGCGCATGACGTGGCCCATGGAAGGAAATCGAACGCATGGATGAGCGTCTGCACAAACGCTGGATGGCGATCGCCGGCCTGCTGGCAGGCCTGCCCACCGTGGCGGCAGGCGGCACGGGTGCCGTGCTGGGGCTGATGGTCGTATGGGATGGCAAGTACCTGACAGGCGACGAGCACACACTGTTGCTGCTGTGGTCGACGGCTGGAATCATCGGCCTGCTGTCGTGGTTGTGGTTGAGCGGCCTGTTCCTGGGGCGTGGCCTTGTCGGCCTGCGCGATTCCCCGGTTGTCGCCTGGGTGGGGTTGGCGCTGGGGGGGCTGGCCGCATTGGCCGTGGTTGCCGCCACGCTGTACTTCACCTTCAAGCACGGGGAGATCTCGACATTGGCCTTCCTCGGCTTTGGCCCACCGTTGCTGGTGATGGCCGGGCACCTGGTGTGGCTGCGCTGGGCACGCGCAGCCTCGGTGCCGCCGGCACCCGGTTGAGCGCACAGCGCTGACCGCGCTGGAGGCTCTGTTCGGCTGAAATGCACGCACTTCCGCGCAGACAGCATTTGCTGCGGGACCCTTTCTCAGGTACCTTTGCGACGCTGCCATGACCGTGGCAATAGGTACTTCCCTGAGCCAGGCGTTCCATGCATTGCCCCTTCTGCCAACATGCCGATACCCGGGTCATCGACTCGCGCGTCTCCGAAGACGGCGCGACGATCCGTCGTCGGCGTGAATGCGAAGCCTGTGGCGAGCGCTTCAGCACCCTGGAAACGGTTGAGCTGAAGCTGCCGGCCATCGTCAAGAGCGATGGCACCCGCGAGGCGTTCGACCAGCGCAAGGTCCGCGCTGGCTTCGACCGCGCGCTGCAGAAGCGTGCGGTGGCCGAAGACAAGATCGAAGCGGCCGTGCGTGCGGTGGTTCACCAGCTGCGCATCAGCGGCGAGCGCGAAGTGCCTTCGATCAAGGTCGGCGAGTTCGTCATGAACGAACTGCGCAAGCTCGACCACGTCGGCTATGTGCGCTTCGCATCGGTCTACCGCAGCTTCGAGGACGTGGCCGATTTCCGCGAGGAGATCGAGAAGCTGGAACGCGACCTGCCGTCCAGCACCGAACAGCTGCAGCTGCTGGGCGACGTGATTGCCCTGACCAAGAAGAAGAAGGGCTGACCGCCTTTTCCCTGGTAGATGCCAACCTTGGTTGGCACTGATGGCGTGGATCTCCTTTGCTCTGGTGGGTGCCAACCTTGGTTGGCACTGATGGCATGGATGCACACCGGCGGCGTTACCATGGCCGCATGACCACCCCGTTCTCCGTCCTCGACCACCTGCACATGGCCAACGCACTTCGCCTGGCCGGGCGTGCCGCCTACACCACCCGCCCCAACCCGATGGTCGGCTGCGTGATCGCCCATGGCGAACGCGTGGTCGGGCAGGGCTGGCACCAGCGCGCCGGTGGCCCGCATGCTGAAGTGTTCGCGCTGCGCGAGGCCGGCAGCGACGCCCGTGGCGCCACCGCCTACGTCACCCTGGAACCCTGCGCGCACTACGGGCGCACGCCACCGTGTGCGCTGGCACTGATCGAAGCGGGCGTGTCGCGTGTGGTCGCGGCGATGCGCGATCCGTTCCCCAAGGTCGATGGCGGTGGCTTCGATCTGCTGCGCAATGCAGGCATCGACGTCGCCGAAGGGCTGATGGCGGCACAGGCGCGCGAGCTCAACAAGGGCTTCCTGTCGCGCGTGGAGCGCAACCGCCCGTGGCTGCGGGTGAAGCTGGCCGCCAGCCTGGATGGCCGTACCGCGATGGCCGATGGCAGCTCCAAGTGGATTACCGGTCCGGCCGCGCGCGAAGACGTGCAGCACTGGCGCGCACGTTCGGGTGCGATCCTGACCGGCGCCGACACCGTGCTGGCCGACGACCCGATGCTGACCGTGCGCCTGGCCGATACCGAGGTGATGCCGCCGCTGCGCGTGGTGCTTGATTCACGCCTGCGCTCGCTGGAATGCAGCCGTGTGCGCGAGGGTGGGGCGCCGACCTTGTACCTGCATGGCACAGCAGTGAGCGCACCGGATGCGGCCGACGCCGAATTTGCCAGCGTGCCCTGTGTTGATGGGCGGTTGGACCTGGGCGCGGTACTGGCGCTGCTGGCCGAACGTGGCATCAACGAAGTGCATACCGAAGCCGGCGCGACGCTGGCCGGTGCCTTGCTGCGCGGCGGCTGGGTGGACGAACTGCTGCTGTATCAGGCGCCCACGCTGCTGGGCGATAACGGTCGTCCGCTGCTGGCCGGCCTCGGCATCGAGGCGATGGACCAGCAGCGCCGATTGCGCGTGGTCGACCAGCGGCAGGTGGGCGAAGACATCAGGTTGCTGCTGCGGACATAACGGGCCCAGGTAGTGCAGGGTTGAGCCCGACGGACTTCAAACGTCATCACACAGCTCATCCTCCTGCGGCAGCAGCGGTTCACCCAGCCACAACTCGATCGGCAGCAATCGCCACAGGATTGTCTGGTAGAGCTGATGCACACGCTCGGCATGGGCGAACGCATGGCGTGCCTGGGACCACCCGGTGACCCGGCTGCAATGTGGTACATCGGGTCCGTCGCGCAGCATCGCCGCCCAGCGCAGGAAAAGCGCATCGATGCGTGCCTGGCGCCCTGCTTCAGGCGCGGCCCGCAACGCCAGATACTCCTGCCGGAGGGGTTCCACGTCGGGATGCTGGCAGACCAGTGGGTACAGGCCGATCTCCGGCGATCCCGACGGCACGAACTCCCGGGCAGCGCAGCTGACCCTCGGCAGTCGCATTGCCAGTGCCTGCACAAAGGCTCGCGTGGCAGCCGGGGAAGGCGCAGTAGAACCCTGCCGCGCGAGTGCCGCAGGCACATCGTCCACAAGCAACTGCCACTCCAGGGCAACGGCAGGCTCGTATCCCTCTCCCTGCTCGCGCAGTATCTGCCGGGCCGCGGCATCGTCGTGCAGCAGCACCTGCGCCTGCAGGGTGTATTCGGCCTGCGGCGAAAGATCGCCTGGCGCGGAGGCTACCGCCCAGAGCGGTGCTCCCAGCAGCAGGATGAAGACGGGTTTCAGCATGGCGGCACACGGGCAATCCAGGAGGGCCCTGAGGATCAGGGGCGTTCCTTGCACGGATCCATGCAACTTGTCTGAAAATGTGCAGCGTTGCGGGCGTCGCCGGGCATGGCCCGGCGCTACCGCTTACCAGCTCACGCGCATTCGTCGGTCCACATCATCTCGGCGATCGGGCGCAGTGCCTTGCACTCCTGCGTCATCTCCTCGGCCGACTGCACCTGCGCCTTGGCCTTCAGTTCCTCGGCCATCGCATCCACGCCGCTGATCTGCTCCGGCGCGATCTTCGCCACGCAGGCGCGGTGCTGCTGCAGCAGCAGGTCGCAGCCCGGTACGCCGGTTACTTTCGGCGCGCTGGCGGCCTGTGCATCCTGCATCCAGTCCTCGAACGGCGCCAGCGCACCGGCTACGGTGCCCACCAGATCGTCGAAATTACCGCTGTACCAGTAGCCGTTGTCCTTGGCCGGGTACAGGGTGAAGGTGCCGCTGACCGGCACGCGCACGCCACTCTGCAGTGCCTGGGTGTAGGCATCGGTGAACTGCTTGCGCGCGGCCGGGCTGGCGTCAGACGCGAGGCTGGCGGCAAACAGCGGGCGGACCTTGCCCAGGTCGGGCAGCTGGCAGCTGTAGGTGATCCGCGCCAGCTTCTGGTCTTCAACGTATTCGTTGTCTTCGACCACGCTCTTGGTCGCGCGGCACTTCGAATCACGCAGCGCCTTGGCATACAGCGCTTCGGTGGCCGCAGCGTCGGACTTGTCACCGGCGCTGGCCAGCACGGTCTGCCAGGGCTCGGCCAATGCCTTGGCCAGCGCACCCGGGTTTGGGGTCACGGCGTCCTGGCCTTCGAAGGCCGGCTTCAGTGCGTCGTTGAGCGTGCGCGTGGCGACCGCGTCGTCTTCCAGCAGCACGCGTGCGTACAGGTCGAAGGCCTGCTCGGGCGTCAGCTGGGCCGGTGCAGCGCTGGCAATCAGCGGGGCGCACAGCAGCACGCTGGCCAGAAGGGTACGGGTGGGGGTCTTCATGACGGTGTTTTCCTGTTCCAGAGGCGCGCAAGCCTAGCGCATCTGCCCACACTTTCGATGGCGCGATGCAGCCAGGTGACGGTGTGCAGCGGACAAAAAACGGGCCCCTTGCGGGGCCCGTTCGATCGCACGACGAGGAGCGATCGTTGGATCAGAAGCTGGCGCGCACGCCGGCCGAGTACTGGGTGACGTCACGGTAGCCGGAGATCTCGCCCACCAGACCCCAGGTCCTGGTGAAGTTGATCTGGCCGCCGACGGTGCCGACCCAGGTGCCCTTGAAGTTGTTGCCGCCGTCCATGTAGCCGGCCTTGGCCCAGGCTTCGGTCATGCGCGACGGCTTGCCGCGGATGCCCAGGGTGGCGCGGCCCAGGTTGGTGTGGTCCTTGTAGCGGTCGCTGTAGCCGTCGTAACGGTCGGTCAGTTCAGCACTCTGGCGCACCCAGGCGATATCGGCGGTGAAGTCCAGGCGGTCGGTCCACGGCATGTGGTAGCCGATGCCCAGCTCCGGCTGGTTCAGTTCCAGCTTCAGCGAGCCGTCGCTGTAATGGTAGGTCTTGCTGGTGCGCGACCAGCCACCGAACACGTAGACCTGTTCGGCGATGGCCACAGAGCCACGCAGGTAGCCGCCGTCGACCTTCGGGTCGTCCAGTGCGTTGTCGTCAACCTTGACCTGCGTCCAACCGCCTTCGACGTAGGTGTAGCTCAGGGCGTCGGCCGAAGCCGAGAGCGGGGCGGCGGCCAGCAGGGCGGCCACGATCAGCATCTTGCGCATGGGAATTCCTGTGAATTTCAGTCCTTTGGCGGGCCTGCCCCAGCGGGCTGCCCGTGGCGACCTCATGTCGTCCAGGGTGGAATTTTAATGAAAGTTTTACAAGTTGCGAGCGACGGCCGTCACAGCTGTGGCATCCGACCCCGTTCAGCCCGGGCTGGTACACTAGCCGGGCCGGTTCGCCGGTACACAAACGTCTTCAGGGCGGGGTGCAATTCCCCACCGGCGGTAGGTGCGCAAGCACGAGCCCGCGAGCGCCCCGGCCCACGGCCGGGGGTCAGCAGATCCGGTCCAATGCCGGAGCCGACGGTCATAGTCCGGATGAAAGAAGACGGTGCCACAGGGCTCATGCCCTGCGCGTGCCTGTTTGCCTTGCGGCGTTTTTCGCTCACTTTTCGCGGAGAACGTTTCTTGTTTACTGGAATCATCGAAGGCGTCGGCCGTCTGGCCGCACGCGAATCCATCGGCGGCGATGTCCGCTTCACCTTCAATGTCGGGAATCTGCCGTTCGAAAACGTGCAGATGGGCGAGAGCATTGCCATCAACGGCGTCTGCCTCACCGTCATCGCATTCGACGCCAGCAGCTTCCAGGCCGATGCCTCCACCGAGACCCTGGGCCTGACCACGCTGGGCCAGTTGGGCGAAGGGGCGGTCATCAATCTCGAACGTGCCATGCGCCCGACCGACCGCCTCGGCGGCCATCTGGTCAGCGGACACGTCGACGGCCTCGGCCAGGTGCTGTCCATCCACGAAGACGCGCGTGCCCAGCGTTGGCGTTTCGCCGCGCCGGCCTCGCTGCGCCGCTACATCGCCAAGAAGGGCTCGATCTGCGTGGATGGCGTCAGCCTCACGGTCAACGAAGTGGACGATGAAGGGTTTGACGTCGCCCTGATCCCGCACACGGTGGCCAACACTGCCTTCTCCGCCGCAGGCGTAGGCAGCGCGGTCAATCTTGAAATCGATCTGGTCGCCCGCTATGTGGAGCGGTTGATCAGCGTGCCGGCCAACGGTCAGCACCCGCACGGAGATGCCGCATGAATTTCGCCCCGATTCCGGACATCCTGGAAGACATCCGCCTGGGCCGCATGGTGGTCATCGTCGATGACGAAGACCGCGAGAACGAAGGCGACCTGATCATGGCCGCCGAGCTGGTCAAGGCCAGCGACATCAACTTCATGGTCACCCATGGCCGTGGCCTGGTCTGCCTGCCGTTGAACCGCACCCGCGCCGCCGATCTCGGCCTGGCGCCGATGGTGCAGGCCAATACCGCGCAGTTCCAGACCAATTTCACGGTCAGCATCGAGGCCGCCGAGGGCGTCACCACCGGCATCTCGGCGCATGACCGCGCCCACACCATCCGCACCGCGGTGAAGCCCAACGCCAAGCCGTCGGACCTGCACCAGCCGGGCCACATCTTCCCGCTGATCGCCCAGCCGGGTGGCGTGCTGACCCGCGCCGGCCACACCGAAGCCGCCGTGGACATGGCCATGCTGGCCGGGCTGGAGCCGGCCGGCGTGCTGGTGGAGATCCTGAACCCGGATGGCAGCATGGCGCGCCGCGCGGAGCTGGAAGTGTTCGCCCGCGAGCACGGCCTGAAGATGGGCTCCATCGCCGACCTGATCGCCTACCGCCTGGCCACCGAAAAGACCGTCGAACGCGTGGACGAGCGCGAGATCGAGACCGAATTCGGCCCGTTCAAGCTGGTCACCTACCGCGACCGCATCGCCCACGACCTGCATTTCGCCCTGGTCCGTGGCACGCCGGATGCCGACACCCCCACCCTGGTGCGGGTGCAGGTGGAAAACCCGTTGGCCGACCTGCTGCACTGGCGCCGCGACGATTTCGGCGTGGCCGCCACCGATGCCCTGCGTGCGATCGATGCTGAAGGCAGCGGCGTGATGGTGGTGCTGCAGGCCCCGCGTGATGGCGAGGCCCTGCTGGCCCGCCTGCGCCAGCAGCCGGCGCCGGTGGTGCCGGGCAAGGACAAGGACGTGAGCCAGTGGCGCCGCAACGGTGCCGGCGCGCAGATCCTGTCCGACCTGGGCCTGGGCAAGCTGCGCGTGCTGGGCACCCCGCGCCGCCAGATTGGCCTGGCCGGGTACGGCCTGGAAGTGGTGGAGACGGTGGCCCTGTAACCCCCTTGGTGTGCCGACCAACGGTCGGCACCCACCGTCCGCCCTCTGGTGGGTGCCGACCATGCCCTGCCTGTGGTGGGTGCCGACCGTTGGTCGGCACACCCTGCAGGCCCCCGCCAGCCACGGCCGGGGCCCATCCACGCTAGAATTACCCCCTTATCGAGTCCCCCAAGCCGCATATGAGCCACTTCGAAGGCGATCTTCGCACTCCCGAATCGGCGCGCTTCGCCATCCTGGCCAGCCGCTGGAACGCCCGCATCACCGATACGCTGGTCGCTGGCGCCCGCCAGAGCCTGGCCGGCAACGGCATCACCGAAGCCAACATCGACGTGATCCGCGTGCCGGGTGCCTGGGAACTGCCGCTGGTCGCCGCGCGCCTGGCTGCCGCCCATGAACACGCCGCCATCCTCACCCTGGGCTGCGTGATCCGTGGCGATACCCGCCACTATGAACACGTGGCCGACCGCTGCGCCGAGGGCCTGATGCGCGTGCAGCTGGACTTCGGCGTGCCGGTGCTGAACGGCGTGCTGGCGGTGGAACGCGTTGAAGACGCCGAGGCCCGCGCAGGCGGCAGCCACGGCAACAAGGGCGAGGAAGTCGCACTCGCCGCATTGGAAATGGTCAATCTTCTGGAGCAGCTGCCATGAACAAGAACACCCAGGGCAAGCCCTCCGGTAAACCCGTCCGCCGCGATGGCGTCGATCCGGTGCTGCGCTCGCGCGCCCGCCGTCGTGCCGTGCAGGCCATCTACGCCTGGCAGATCTCCGGCGGCAACGCACAGTCGCTGATCGCCCAGTTCGCTCACGAGCAGGCCCGCGAAATCGCCGATCTGGCGTACTTCGAGGCACTGCTGCACGGCGTGCTCGACAACCGCCGCGACATCGACGAAGCGCTCGGCCCGTACCTGGACCGTGGCATCGAGGAAGTGGACGCGATCGAACGCGCGGTGCTGCGCCTGGCCGCCTACGAGCTGCGTTACCGCCTGGACGTGCCATACCGCGTGGTGATCAACGAAGCCATCGAATCGGCCAAGCGTTTCGGTTCCGAACACGGCCACACCTACGTCAACGGCGTGCTGGATCGTGCTGCCGTGGAATGGCGCAAGGTCGAATCGGGTCACTGACCCGGTTCTGCTCGTCCTGGACGGGCCGTGACCTGCTGGGTCGATACCGGCCCTGACTCCGCTTCTGGTGGGTGCCAACCCTGGTTGGCACCGATCCCCGATATCGCCGCCACCCCCACGGGAACGCCCCATGTCCCTGGCTGAATTCGCCCTCATCGACCGCATCCGCGCCCGCACCGTCGAGCGCGACGACATCGTGCTCGGTATTGGTGATGACGCTGCACTGCTGCAGCCGCGCCCGAACGAACAGCTGGTGGTCACTGCCGATACGCTCAACAGCGGCGTGCACTTCCCGGCCGAAACGCCGGCGTTCGATATCGGCTGGAAGACGCTGGCCGTGAATCTCTCCGACCTCGCCGCGATGGGCGCGCGCCCGGCGTGGTGCACGCTGGCGCTGTCGTTGCCGGAAGCCAGCGAAGACTGGATCGAGGCCTTCGCCGACGGTTTCTTCGCACTGGCCGACCAGCACGACATCGCCCTGATTGGTGGCGACACCACGCGTGGCCCGCTGTCGCTGTCGGTCACCGCGATGGGTCAGGTCTCACGCGGCCAGGCGCTGCGTCGTGATCGCGCACAGATTGGCGATGACATCTGGGTCAGCGGCACCCTCGGCGACGCCGCCGGTGCACTGCGCCTGTGGCAGCAGGGTGCGCTGAACGTGGCCACCGCCACCCTGCTGGCCGACTACGAAAGCCTGCGCCTGCGCCTGCTGCGGCCGACCCCGCGCGTCACCCTGGGCCTGCGCCTGCGTGCGTTCGCGCACGCGGCGGTGGACGTGTCCGATGGCCTGCTGGCCGACCTGGGCCACATCGCCACGCGCAGTGCGGTGGCCGCGCATGTCGATGCCGATCTGTTGCCGATCTCGAATGCGCTGCGTGAGTTGCTTGGGCGCGAAACCGCCCGCGAATGCGCACTGCGGGGTGGCGACGACTACGAACTGTGCTTCACGGCGGCTGCCGACCAGCGCGACGCGCTGCATTACCTCGCCGAATCGCTGGATGTGCCGCTGACCCGTATCGGCCGCATTGCCGAAGGGCAGGGCGTGCACGTGGATGGCGAAGCCGCCGGCGGCGGCTACCAGCACTTCGCCGGTTGAGGGTGCGGGCTCAAGCCTGCTGCGCGGCAACCTGACGTTCGATGCCAGCCGCGATCAACGCGATGGCCTCAATGACGGTTGCCTTCGACGTCGCATCTGTCGCACCGCTGCTGCGCAAGGCCTGCTCGGCCTGCTGGCAGCTGCGCGCCGCCTGGGGCTCTCCCAGAAATACCAGCGCGCCGGCGAAGCTGTGCAGCTGATCGATCATGGCCGGTGCATCGGCACAGTCCAGCGCCTGGGTCAGCGCCGCGTAGTCGCGATGCGCGGTCTGCAGGAACGCCTCGCGCATCTGCCGCTGAACCGCCTCGCTCACCACCGGAGGTAAGGGTGGCTGTGCCGAGCGATCGAGGTCGAATCCATGCAGCGCGGCCTCCAGCGACGGCAGGTCGAGCGGCTTCAGCAGCAGCGTGGACATGCCGGCCTCGCTTACGCGCTTTGCGTCCTCGGGCATCGCATTGGCGGTGAGTGCGACGATGGGGATGGAGGGGTCATCCGCACGCAGTTTCCGGGCCAGCCCGTATCCGTCCAGGTGCGGCATGTTCAGATCAGTCAGCACGATGTCGAACCGGCCCGCGCGCCAGCGTTGCCACGCCTCCTCGCCGTCGGCCGCGAGGGTGACCTGCCAACCCAGCGCATGCAGTTGCCCCAGCGTCACGTCACGGCTGATCACGCTGTCATCCACCAGCAAGGCGTGGCCACGCGGGGAATGCGCGCGCTCTACAGGCGCTGGCCGTGGCGGCGTGCCTGCCACGGCGGTGGTCCGGCGTGCTGGAATGTCCAGGCGGAAAACGCTGCCGGTGCCCGGGGTGCTGCGCACGCCAAGGGTGCCGCCGAGCAGTTCGGCGAAGCGTTGGCACAAGGCCAGCCCCAGGCCGCTGCCGCCGTGCTGCCGTGCCGAGCCGGCACCGACCTGCACGAACGGTTTGAACAACACGGCCTGTGCTTCGGCATCGATGCCCGGGCCGGTATCGCGCACCTCCACGTGCAGCCACTCGCTGCCATCGGGCTGCACCGAGGCATCAATGCTGACCGCCACCGTTCCCGATGCCGTGAACTTCACCGCGTTGCCCACCAGGTTGTTGATCACCTGCGCCACGCGGCCTGCGTCGGCCACGTAGGCCGGCCCCAGCGCATCGCCGGTGTGCAGCTCCAGGCGCAGGCCTTTTGCGCTGGCCTGTGGCTCGAACAGTGTCGCGGTCTGCTGCAGCAACGCACGCGGGTCGAAAGGCGCCGGTTCCAGCGTCATCAGCCCGGCTTCGATACGGGAAAGATCCAAGGTGTCGTTCACCAGCCCCTGCAGCACATCGGCAGCGCTGCGCGCGCGCGTGACATGCGCGTGCGCCGCCGCCGGCATGGTCTGGCGGGCAAGCAGTTCAAGGTGGCCGAGCACGCCGCTCAAAGGGGTACGTATTTCATGGCTGATCATTGCCACGAAGGCGGTCTTGGCCTGGTCCGCGGCCTCGGCATCGTGCTGGGCCTGTTCGGCATGACGCCGTGCATCCAGCAGGCGCTGCTGGGTTTCGGTCTGTGCGGTCACATCGGTCACCGCGCAGACCCAGATCGCCCGCCGCTGGTAGCGCGCGGCGGCCACAATGGATTGCAGGTAGCGCGATGGACCGTGCTCATCCGCGGACGGCGCCTCGAACAGCTGCCCGTGTACCTGGCCGTCAACGCGTTGCACCAGGCGGCCGACCAGTGCGTCCAACAGGTTGCCGGTGGTGTCGCCGATCAGCTGCTCCAGTGCCTGGTTGTGCAGGATCAACTGCCCGCTCTGCTGGTCGAGCAGGCACAGGCCGACCGGCGACGTTTCGATCAGCGTGCGGCTCAACGCTTCGCTTTCATGCACCCGTGCGGCTTCTTCCAGCGCCGGCCGCAGCACGCGCCGGTCCACCAGCAGCAACAGCGTCCACAGCGCGGCCAGCAGGGCGGTCAGGGCCAGCCCGCCCCCGAGCAGATAGGTCTGCTGCGCCGTCCAGATGTCGGTCCAGCGGTAGAGCCGCAGCAGCGTCCAGTCGATGCCCTGCAAGGGTGCGGACATCACGAAGGCACGGCCGGCAGGCAGTGCCAACAGCGTAGGCCGGGGCGATGGCGCGGCGCGCAGCGCAGGCCCGGAAATCGCAGCGTCCGCAGCACTGCGCAGAACATCGTTTCCCTGCCGGTCCAGCACCACCCACGTCCCCGGGCTGGCCTCCTCCAACCGCTCGCGCAGGCCTTGAAGCGGTTCAAACGTCAGCCGGTTGATGAAGGGGGTGCCATTGCTGCGCAGGCGCATCTGGGTGACCAGTGCATCCTCGCCGGTGAACGGATTGCGGCCGAAGTAGGCGCGCAGCCGGCCACTGTCCAGTTGAAGCTCGGAGTCCGCACCCGCTGACTGCCAGCCGGCATCGGCGGTCTGTGCCAGCGCGGCCAGTGCCTGTTCACGGGTAGGCACCTTCATGAGTTGCAGCAGCTGCGCTTCATCATGCAGCCCGGCGATCGCAAACAGGCGCCCTTCCGGTTCGAAGGCGAAGGAGATCAAGGAAGTGGGCGAATCCTGCGCCGCGACGGTGGCGGCCATGTACGCCGAATAGGTCTGCACCATGCCCAGGTACGCCGCCTCCGCCTGTGGCGGAAGACGGCCCTCGCGCGGGGACAGCGCCAGCCAGGGGACGGACAGGGCGCCGGGTGCCACCACGCCGGCCTGGCCATCCTGTGCTGAAAAGCGGGCAGCAACAGGCAGGCCACCGGCCACCAGTGCGGTTTGCTGGGTAGCCCACAGCATGGCGTTGGTGTTCAAGCTGGCCACGTAGGCCCGCCTGCGCTCGCCAATGTAGCGATCCACCGTCTGCTGGCCGCGCTGCAGCGCCTCGCGCTCGTTGAGGTGCACCGTTTCCAGCCGCAGCCACAGTGCGGCGCAGCCGGCGGCCAGGAGAAGCAGGGTCAAGATGGCACCGCCACCGAACAGCAGCCGGCGCTGCAAGCCTTGCAGGGTGGCAAGCACGGAGCCCAGGGGTGACGCCATGGTGCGAACCTGCGATGTGAGACTGTGGCCTGCAGCGTGACGCGTCTGCCACCCTCGGCGCAAGTCGTTGCCGGTGCACTGCGGAAGCCCGATCTACGCTTACCGATCAACGCGCGCCTCGGCCTCACGGGGCGTGCCGTAATCATCCAGCCATTTGAACGCCACCGTTGCGGGCATCGCTGCACCTTCCGGAAGCGCATAGCGCACCTGTGCCCCCGGCGCGATCATGTCCACCTCCACGCGGCGGCCATCGACCAGCGTCAATGAACTCAACGACACGTGGTACGCGCTCGGGTTGCGTACCTGCAGGGCATCACCATCGGCAGACCATTGCAGCGTGGCCGCCGCATCGCGTGCATTGCCCGGCAGCCCGGCGGGGCGATGGAACAGCTTCACCCGTGTACGCACCGCGAACTGCAGCAGGTTCCTGCCGCTGGCATCGCTGGGCTTGGGCGGAATGTCCAGCAGATTGAAATAGAACACCGATTCGCGGTCGGTCGGCAGCGGTGCTTCCGACGGGCGTGGTGCGTAAGTGACGCGATATGCCTGGCCCTGCTTGGGCTGCAGCAGGCGTGGCTCGGCCGGTGTCAGCCGGAACGGCGTGCGTACGTTCTCCGGGCGCGACTGGCTGTCGCCGTCATCGATCCACACCTGGGTCATCGCCGGCAGTTCACCCACGTTGTTGGCCCTGACTGTCACGTCGCGGCCCTTGCTGGCATCGTGCACGATGCGCGTGCCCTGCAGCGTCACCGCAGCCGATGCCGGCAGGGCTACCGAGACAGACAGCAGCGCGCATATCCACGTCATGGCGCGGAGTTTCATGGTCAACCTCGTTGAAAGGGGCAGGCCGTTGCTGCGTGGCGCCGGCCTGCCGGAAGCGCGTTACTTGTAGAGCACCACGAAGTCGCCCGAGGCATTGGCGGTGCCAGCGGTCGCGTTGGTGGCCGGCGAGGCGTACCACGCGCTGTAGTCCAGCTGGCCGCTGCCACCGGCGGCGATGGTCACCCACACGGCCGGGTCCTCACCGATCTTCTGCTGGTTGCCCGCAGCGTCGTACAGGGCAACGCCCACGTTGGTGGCGGTCGAGGCTGCGGTCAGTGCCAGGTTGCCGGTGCTGCCGTGGGGCGTGCCGCCGAAACGCACACCTACATCCTGTGATGCACCCGAACCCGAGCAGTCCAGGGCGATGGTGAAGTTCTTCTGGCCGGCACGGGTGCTGGCGTTGACCGAGGCCAGATCCACCTTGCCCATCGGCACGGTGATGGTGCCGCCGGTGGAGCCCACCGAACAGGTGGAGGTCATCAGTTCGCCGGTGATTTCCAGCGTTTCGGCAGACACCGACGACGCGGCGATGGCGAAGACGGAAAGGGACAGCAGGCGGAGCGTCAGGGACATGACAGTTCTCGGTTGTGGAATGAAGGCACGCAGTGGCCGCCCACGGCAGCCAGCGCGGCCAGTTTCGACGCGCGCGCCAGGCCACGGAATGCAACAAGTTGCAAAAGCGCGTTGACGTTCGCGAACTGCAATTAATCCGATAGAAAGCGGTAGCCGCACTGCCTAGACTGCGCGGCCTCGATTGGTTGCCGGAAGAATTGCCGTGTGCGCTCCCGCCCTACTTCCCGTCGCTACGTGGTGCAGATCGCGTGTGCCCGGGTTGCTGGTGCTATTGATGACTGCTGCGATTGCGCTGCAAGCCCAGCAGGCCAGTGCGGGCTGTGTGAGGTTGAATCCGGGTGATCAGGATTTGACCGTGTTGCTGACCATGCCGAACGTAGATCGGCCAGATACGTTCTATCGGGTTGCCAATACAGGGGCCATCGCCAGTGGATTCGAATGTGATGCTGGAACGACTGCATTCATCATCGATGCGCCATCGGCGGGTCTCTCCTACGAGCGGGACGTAGCCTATGGGGGCACTCTGTACAAGCTGTACAGCTTGGGTCCGCGTTCGCCCTTGATTGGCTTTGCTCATAGTGTGCGACCCACCCGAGTGGGGGCGTTCGGTGGTCCGGCCCTGGAGATAGGTGGATCAAATAGAAATCCGGGCTATACGCTCACTGCTGATGAGCCGATGACGGTCAGTGTGTTTCTGGCGTTCTTCTTCCGCGGCGGCGCGATGGAGAGCATCCCCATGACCAACCTGGGCACCATTACCTCGTCGGTTGAGGGTGACCCCAGTCAATCGATGCAGCACCATGTGCGGCTGGAGATCACCGTCCCCCCCGTCACCTGCACCCTCGCCAACGTGTCCCACACGCTCGACGACGTTGTCGCCAACGAACTCGCCGCCAGCGGCAGCAACGCAAAGGAATCCAGCTTCGACGTTGCGATGAACTGCCCGATGGACAACATCGACGTGCAGCTGTCGGTGGCCGACGCCAATGGCCCGGGCAGCCGCAACGGCCAGCTGGCACCGGCTCCAGGTACCACAGCCGGTGGCGTGCAGGTGCAGCTGCTGCGCGGTGGCCAGCCGGTGCAGTTCGGCCAGGCGTGGTCGCACGGCTGGTCCAGCAAGGGGCAACAGGCCATTCCGTTCAGTGCGCGCTATCTGCGTACGGCCGATCCGCTGGTGCCCGGCGACGTCAAGGGCGAGGCGGTGCTGACCGCCGACTACCGATGATGGCTGTCAATCGTACCCGTGCCGCCACGCGCTCGCTCTGCGCCGCCATCGGTGGGGTGCTGTCGGCTGGATTCGCACTGGATGCCACGGCAGTCCCGGTCGAGTTCAGCGAAGGTTTCCTGATCGGCGGCGAAGCCATCGACATGGCGCGATACGCCAACGGCAATCCGCTGCCGGCCGGCGACTACGCGGTGGACGTGCATGTGAACGGCGAGTACCTGCGCAGCCAGGACATCCGTTTCGTCATCCAGAACGACCCGCAGATTGCGGTGCCGTGCCTGTCACCGGCGCTGGTGCGCGGCCTGCCGTTGAAGCCTGCATTCCTGGAGGCACTGCCCGCCGAAGAAAGCAGCTGTGTGGATCTGCCAGCGCTGGTGGAGGGCGCCAACAGCACCTTCGACAGTGGCGAGCTGCAGTTGTCCCTCAGCATTCCGCAGGCGGCACAGGCCATCGCCGCGCGTGGCTTCGTGGCACCGGAACTGCGCGACGACGGCATCACCGCTGCCTTCATCGATTACAGCGCCAACCACTACCGCAGCCAAGGCAGCGACAGCAGTTACCTTGGGTTGCGGGCAGGCGTGAACCTGGGCGCATGGCGCCTTCGCCACCGCGCATCGTTCACCCATGGCAGACAGGGCACCCGGCACGAGGTCATCAGCAGCCATCTACAGCGCGACATTCCGCGCTGGAACAGCCAACTGCTGCTGGGCCAGGGCAACACCGGCGGCGAGCTGTTCGAAAGCGTGCCGTTTACCGGCGTGCGCGTAGCCAGCGACGAGCGCATGCTGCCCGATTCGCTGCGTGGCTATGCGCCGATGGTGCAGGGCATCGCCGAAGGCAATGCGGTGGTCACCATCCGCCAGAACGGCAGCATCATCCACGAAAGCAATGTGGCGCCGGGCCCGTTCACCATCGAGGATCTGTATCCCACCAACTTCGGCGGCGATCTGGACGTCAGCGTTACCGAAGCAGATGGCCGCGTGCAGCGTTTCAGCGTCAACTTCTCGGCCGTTCCGCAGGCGCTTCGCGCGGGTTCGTCGCGCTTCGCGGTCACTGCCGGCGAGCTGCGCGACACCGGCAACACGCTGCAGACGCTGCGCTTCACCGAAGGAACCTATGCCCGCGGCGTGAACAACCGGCTTACCGTGCTGGGTGGCGCCCAGCTGGGTGAGGGCTATCGCGCGTTGCTGGCCGGTGCTGCGGTCAACACCGCCATCGGTGCATTTGGTGCCGATGTCACCCATTCGCGCGCCTGGCAGCGCGGCAGCGAAACCATTGCGGGCAACAGCTTCCGCCTGAACTACCAGCGCTATGTGGCGCGAACCGGTACCAATGTCGGCCTGGCTGCGTACCGCTACAGCACCCGTGGGTTTCTCAGCCTCAACGACGTGGCGCGGGTGCAGAACGACGATTGGGGGCTGGGACAGCGCGCCCGCCAGCGCTACCAGGTGAACTTCTCGCAGAGGGTGGGCCAGCGCAGCAACCTGTATCTCAGCGGCGGCCATGTGTCTTACTGGGACAGCGCCCGACGCCGCAACGATTTCCAGGTGGGCTTCCAGAGCACGCTGGGGCGGGTCAACTACGGTGTGTCCGCGCTGCGCTTCCGCATGGGCGATGGCCGCCAGGACACGCGCTATGCGTTCACCCTCAGCGTGCCGCTGGGCCGTAGCGCCAACGCACCGCGTGCCAGCACCCAGCTCAGCCAGGCCGATAGTGGCAGGCAGTCGCAGCTGGGCATCACCGGCAGCCTGGGTGAGTCACGTGCGCTGAGCTACAGCCTGTCCAGCGCACAAGGCAATGGACAGAACAGCCATAGTGCTTATGCCGCGTGGCAAGGCAGCCGTGGCAATCTCAATGCCGGCTACAGCCGCAGTGGCGACTACCACAGCCTGTCGCTTGGCGCATCGGGCAGCGTGGCGCTGCACAGCGGTGGCCTGAACCTGGGTGCTCCCGTGGGCGACGGCTTCGCGCTGGTGCAGGCGCCGGGTGCGCAGGGCGCACGCATCGGCAGCAGCACCGACCTGCGCGTGGCGCGCAACGGCTACGCGCTGCTGCCGCACATCAGTCCCTATCGCTGGAACACCATCGACCTGGATCCCTCCGGCCTGCCGATCGAGGTGGAGCTGCTGCAGACCTCGCAGCGTGTGGCACCCACCGCCGGTGGCATCGTGCGCGTGCCGTTCCAGGTGCGCCGCGAGCGCACGCTGTTCATCGACGCCACTGACGCGCTGGGCCAGCCGCTGCCGTTTGCGGCGGTGGTGCAGGGCGAAGACGGCGCGCCGGCCGGTGCAGTCGGGCAGGGCGGGGTGATCCAGCTGCGCGGTGCGCAGGACAGCGGCGCGTTGATCGTCGATCCCGATGGCAAGCGGCGCTGCCGCATCGACTACCGCATGCCCGAGGCGCCGGATGCCTACGGGTTGTCGTGGAGCCAGGCCGTGTGCGTGCCGCAGCCGCTGCCGCCGGAAGGTCTGCAAGTACGTGCAGCCGATCCAATGGACATCACCGCACCGTGATCCCTCGTTTCCTCAAATCAACCTGCAGGAGCAACGCCATGTTCCCTACCCGATTTCAACTGATTGCAGTGCCGATGCTGTGCCTGATGGCTTCAACCGCGCATGCCCAGGCCACTCTCACCATCAGCGGCCGCGTGCTGCCGGGCACCTGCACGCTGGCGGCCCCGGCGATCGCGCTGGACCCGGTGAAGGCCGATGAAATGACGCCAGGTGCCGCCAGCAGCGTGAAGGCCGGTGCACTGAACTTCACTGGCTGCGTGGGTGTCAGCCGCGCGCGCCTGTCCTTCGATGGCACGGCCGCCGACGGCGATCCGGAGCGCTGGAAGAACACTGCCGCCACCACGCCAGCAACGGGTGTGACGGTCGCGCTGCTGGCCGGCGCGACCGGCAACACCTATCTGAAGAAGGGCGACACCGATATTCCGGTGGCTGTCTCTGGCGCGACGGCGTCCTATCCGCTGCGCGCGGGTTACTTCATTCCCAACACCAGTGGTATCAACGCCGGCAATATCTCCACCGAGATCGTGGTCACCGCCGCCTACGATTGAAAGCCGGTACGGCCCTGTAGAGCCGAGCCCACGCTCGGCTGCTCTTCGGTCAGGCTCCAGGCAAGCCGGGCGTGGGCTCGGCTCTACAGAAGCCGCTAAGCTGCGTGCAGCTGCACATCCACATACTCGGCCAACCCCCGGCACGCCAGCAGCAACCCCTCGCGCGCGTCATCGTCCACCTGCTGGCTGATCTCGCCATCCACGCGCACGCGCTCGGTGGCGTGCAGCAGTTCAAGTAGAAATGTCAGCCCGGCATTGGCGCGGTCGATGCGCGCCAGTGCCAGCCGCTGCCCCGGCGTGCGGCCTTTGCCCGGCCACGGCTGTCCATCGGCGGCGTCGCCCTGGCGGATGTGCTGCAGGCAGTGCAGCAGCGTGATGGTGCCGGGCGCTTCGACCTCCTGCAGTGCGGCGAAGGTGCTTTCCAGCGTGCGCGCCAGATCGTCGGGCAGGCGCGTGGCGGCCTCGCCCAAGGTGGCAAACAGATGGGGATAGTGTGACGTGGTCATGGCGGCGTCCTTGTGTGCGAAGCAAGGGGCCACCCCGCTTAACAGCGAGGGTGGCGGACGGTGCGTGGTTGCAATACCGGAGGTTGATGTAAAAGCGCCAGCGGGCACGAGGCCCCCACGCACCGCCCGCCATGTAAACGCGGACGGAATGCCTGTCGACGTCGCCCGAGGGACGAGCGACGCCGACAGGCAAGCGTAACCAAACACATCAACCTAACGGGATTGCAAGCCCGTGCCACCCGTTGTCGGTGGCGGACACATGATGCGCACGAAGGTGCCGCTGTACCAATCAGAAAAGTTTCAAATTCAAAGTTGTTGCAATCTGCATGCGCGCGTTGCGTGGTCATGCAGAGTGAGGCGATTGCGTCAGAGTTCGCACGGCTTCACTGTAGAGCCGAGCCTATGCTCGGCTCGGCTCACCGCGCGAAGCGCGGCGTTCTTCGTGATCTGATCGGAGATCAGCCGAGCGTGGGCTCGGCTCTACAGAAAGCGCATCGTGCACAGTGGAACGGCGCCGGATTGTTTTGGCGCCGTTCTCTTTCCATTACCAGCTGTACGCCACCGACAGGTTGGCAGTCGCTTCGCGGTACCCGCTGTCACCGCGTATCACCCCGAACCCGCCCCACGCACTGAAACCGGAACGGAATTCCACCCGTGCACCTGCACTCAATTCATAACGGTTGCGCGGAATGCCGGCCTTCAGCACTTCGTCATCGAAGGCAATGCCATTGCCAGCGCCATCGCGGTACCAGTTGGCCGCCAGGTACGGGCTGACCGAGGCCCCCGCGGCCGAGCGCGATTCACCCTGCAGGCGCAGGCCGGCACGGCCGGACAAACCGCTGTTGCCCTGCGCACGTACCACGGTGCCGTTGATTTCGGTATGCACGTCGGTCTTCGCGTCGGTGTAGACCAGTTGCAGCTCCGGCTGCAGGCTCAGCGCGGTGCCGCCGATCTGGCCGATGTCGAAGCGGTAACCGGCTTCCACCGACGACTGCCAGATGTCCGAGTCGTAGCGCTCCTCGGCCAGGCCCTCGCCCTGCACACGGTTGCGGAATTGGCCGCGCTGCACGCTGGCATCCACGTACATGGCGTCGTTGGCCCAGTTGCCGTACACGCCCAGCGCGCCACCTTCCACCTTGCCGCGTGCGCTGAAACCGGTCACGTCCGAGCGCGAGGTAGCGCTGCTGCGTGCGGCGGTGCCCATCACACCGACGCGGCCACGGCCGTCATCGAACACGCCGATGTCCGCACCCAGCTGCAGGCGCGAGCGGTCCACGCGCAGGTCGAGCTGGTCATCCACCGCACCCAGCTTGCTTTGCGTAGCGTCAACACGCGCCCAGCCACGGATGCCATCCGCCGGAGCGGCGCCGCCCTGGCGGTCGCGGTAGGTATGGCGCACCATCTGGTCCAGCGCGAACTGGTTGGCCAGATACGCGCCGGTCTCCGGGCGCAGGATCGGCGTCGGCGGGTCGATCGGATCGACCGGGTCCACCGGCGTGCACTCCGGCAGGGTCGGGTCGGCCAGACACGGGTCCGGCGCACCGCCCAGTTCCGAGCGCAGGTACCAGTTCCCATTGGCATCCTTCACCAGGAAGTACTCGTACTGACCGCCCACAGCGCGGCCGACCAGATCGAACTGAGCGTTGGACGCGCCGCCGATATCGATCAGCTCGATGCCGCGATCGGTCTTCGCACCGGCACCGCCGGCATTGAGCACGCGCACGTTGGCCTGGCCGTTGGCATCGCCGGCGATCACCAGCGTGTCGGTCAGCGATGCGTCGTCACCCAGTTGGGTGTTGAACAACAGGGTGCCGCCGTTGCCGGTGAACTCGTCCAGGCTGAGGGTGTTGAAGCTGCTTCCATTGCCCAGCGCGACGGTACCGCTCGCGCCCAGCGTGAGATGGCCGACGTTGCTGTCACCGGTCATCAGCCAGGTGGCATCGCTGTCGATGCTGGCAGTGGTGACGTTGATGAAGTGGCCGTCGATCTGCGCCTTGTTGCGCAGGAAGACGTCCAGGCTGCCATCAACCGTTGCGGCATCGAAGCTGACATTGCCGATCAGGCGCGTGTCATCCACGTTGAAGCGCACATGGCTGGCCCCCGGCGTGCTGCTACCGGTAAGCGAGTCCACCTGCAGCAGGTTGCCATTCCCCCCGATCAACCGTGCACCGTTTGCCACGGTGATCTCGAAGTCGGCAGCCTCGTCGGCGCCCACGCGGATCGCCGCGCCGCGCCCGGAGCGAATAGTGGAACCGTCAATACCCAGACGTAGCGTGTCGGGCGTATGGATCGAACCGTACATCAACACCCCCACGTTGTCGGCGTCGATTTCCGAGCCATTGACGATGTCTACCCGGCCATTTTCCATGCGCACGCCCAGACCACTGGACATATCGCTACCGCTTGTCGTGTCCTCCACGCGCACATGGGTGGAATCCAGAATGGACCAGGCGCCAGGCAAGGGAATGCCGCCGGGGGTGCTGCCCAGCGTCAGGCCGATGCTGAGTGGATTGCTCGGCAACAGGCCGTCGGCAGCGGTGACAAGAATGCGGCTGCCGATCAGGTGCGCCGACGAGGAGCCCTGGACCAAGATGCCGCCGCCACGCAACGTGCTGCGTTCCGACTGCAGGCTCGCCGTGCCATCCAGCTCGACAGCACGCTGGTAGGAGCCGCTGCGGTTGATGGTGGCATCTGACATGTACACGAGTGAATCAACCGCACGGATGCTGTTGGTCTGCCCACCGACCACTGTCAACACCGCGTTGTTGCGCAGTGTCCACTCTTCAATCGGGTCGCCGTTGTTGACCAACCCAACGGTACCGTCCAGATCACCGGCCCAGGCGCCGGCCAGCGGCAGCATGCAGAGTGCGAGGACGATTCCACGCGCCAGCGGGCGTTGATGAGGATGAGCAGTGCGGGTGCGATGACGGTTCATGGTCCTGTCCTTTCTGGGAAAGAGTCGACACAGGGAGTCGTTCAGGTGCTCGTTCACGGATGTGGCCTTTTCGACCTGTTCGCGTGAAGCGCGCGTGATGAGCCTAACCAGGCAACCTGTGTCTTGATCGGCACGAATTCTGGCCGCGGGCACGGCGCCGGCCCATGCAATTAGTTGCAAAGCGCTGGCCGTCTGGACGATCGGGTCGGCCGATGTTCAGCACAGTGAATCCGGTCCGTACTTGGGCGCGACAGGACGACGCAGCGGCTGCGGTATGCAACCAATTCGATAGGCGCCATTGCGGCCGCTTCCTACGGTAGGGGCCCTTCCATTGGAGCGTCCCCCGCATGCGTCGTGTACTTCCCCGCTCCCATCTGCTTGCCGTGGGGTTGTCCGCCGCCCTGGCGTCGTCGGCCGCCATGGCACAGCAGGTCATCGCCGATGGCGACGAACAGAACCCGGCTGCGGGCGATTACCACACCACTGACCCGGTGGAGCCGGGCAATCCGGGTGGGCATGCGTTCCTTGCCATCAACGGTGGCAGCCTCATTCCAACTGGACCGGTCAATTTGATTACCGAAGGGCTGCGTGCTGCCGCTGCACGCGCCGAGGGTGCGGGAAGTCGTATCGAACTGCAGGCGGGTAGCGTCTTGACCTCCGGCTATGGTGCTGCCGGCCTTTCCGCCGCCAATGGTGGCCAGGTTCACGCCAGCGGAACGCATATCGAAACGCGCGGCACGGCAGCGTCGGGGGCGGAAGCGCTGTCCGGTGCGCTGTCACTGGACAACGTGCGGATCACTACCCGTGGCGGGTTGGCCCATGGCGTCAGCGTGCAGCAGGGGCAGGCAGTAGTGCGCGACAGCGCGATCGAGATTCTTGGCGACCAGTCCAATGGGTTGGACGTGCGTGATGGAACACTGCTGGCCGAACGTCTGCAGATCGCTGTGGCGGGGGCAGGTCATGGGGTGTGGGCGCAGGGTGGCAGCGATGTCACCCTGCGCTCGGCGCGGATAGATGGCAGCGGCGCCGGTGCATCGGGCGTGCTGGTGGGGCTGGGCAGCAAGGTGGTGTTGGAAGATGTCGACATCGATCTGACCCACGAGCGCTCCGGAATGG
This sequence comes from Stenotrophomonas sp. GD03819, assembly GCF_029841665.1. NCBI lineage: Bacteria > Pseudomonadati > Pseudomonadota > Gammaproteobacteria > Lysobacterales > Lysobacteraceae > Stenotrophomonas > Stenotrophomonas sp. GD03819. The sequence continues at coordinate 110,375 of NZ_JAOCEW010000003.1, read as the reverse complement.
GATTGTTCGTCGGCGGTGAGCTTGAGATGCGTGGAGGCAGCGTGCATGCACGTGGCGACAACGCCACCGCGGTCAGCTTCGCCACCGGTGGCGGCGGCGTGCTGCGCCTGGATGTGGTGGAGCTGTCCGGTCACTTCGGCATCCATATGACCGAAGGCGCGGACCTCACCCTGCACGGCAGCCGGCTCGACAGCGTATCGATCGGCATCGACATGAACCAGCGCGATGTGGTTGCGCGTGTGACCGATTCGTTCATCACTACTCGCAATGGCGTTGGCATTCGAGTGACGAATGGCGATCTGGTAGTCGACGGATCGACCATTACGGCCAATGGCACCTATTGGCAGGCGATATCGGTGCTGGGAGGTACCGCGCAGGTTACCGGCAGCCGATTGCGGACCCTTGGCCAGAATGGTCATGGGTTGTATGCCGAAGGCGGTGTATCTGCTGCACCACTAGCGAACGGCAACATGATCGATATTCTTACCGAAGGCGACGGCGCCATTGGTGCGATCGCCCGCCTTGGCGGCACCGTACACCTTGCCGACAGCGTGGTGCGCACCACCGGCATCAATTCATACGGTGTGTTGTCGGGGGCAGGGGCGAAATGACGCTGGCCAACACCCATGTGCGCACTGAAGGCGAAGGTGCCTGGGCGGCGGTGATCAACGACAACGGCCAGATGAGCATCGACGGCGGCTCGCTGGTGAGTGCGCAGCACGGTGGCATCTGGTTGCGCAGCAGCCGTGATCCAGTGCTGACGTTGAGTAACGGTGTGGTGGTGTCCGGTGGCAACGGCATCGGCCTGGCACTGGATGCTGCCGTGGCCGGACGCTTCGACGTGGCGCTGGACGGTGGCTCGCAACTGCACGGCGATATCGTCATCACGCCCGACGACGAAGACGCCGGGCTGGTGCCGCAGTCCGAGGTGCATGTGCGTCTGGCGGATGGTGCGCTGTGGCAGGGGGCTTCCGATCTGGTGCAGACGCTTGCGCTTGAAAGCGGCAGCCAATGGACGTTGACCGGCGATGCGACCGTGGGCGAGTTGCAGGCGCGCGACAGCGTGGTGGCGTTGTCCGATGGCAGCGGCCGCTTCAATACGCTCACGGTGGAGGGTGACCTGCACAGCGAGGGCGCCACCTTCCTGTTCCAGGGCGCGCTGGCTGGCGATGATTCGGCCATCGACCGCCTGCACGTGCGCGGTGATACTTCTGGTGATGCCCTGATTGCGGTGAGGAACATCGGCGGTGTGGGGGCGCCCACTGTGGATGGCATCCAGCTGATCGAAGTGGACGGCACATCGCTAGCCAGCTATACGCTGACCGGGCGTGCGGTGGGCGGTTCGTACGAGTACTTCCTGTTCCAGGGCGGTCTGGCCGATCCCACCGATGGCCATTGGTACCTGCGCTCGCAGTGGTTTGATGTCTGCGAGGACGACCCGGCAGCGCCGGGCTGCGTGGTGAACCCAGGCCCGGGTCCGGATCCGGGTGAGGGCGGTGAAGGCGGGGGCGGCGGCGGAATCGTCGATCCGATCCGGCCGCCGCCGGTGCTGCGCCCGGAAGCCGGTGCCTATCTGGCGAACCAGTCCGCCGCAGTGAACATGTTCGCGCACCGGATGCATGATCGCACCGGCACCCTAACGGGTGAGCGCACTGCCTGGGCACGCGTAGGTCGTGGCAATGCGGACTTCACTGCGGTGGGTGGCCAGCTGCCGGTGGATGGCAATACGTCGGTGCTGCAGATCGGCAGTGACCTGCTGCGACATGGCAATGCCACGTTCGGTGTGATGCTGGGCAATGGCCGTGCTGACAATCGTGTCGCCTCGGATCTGACCGGCTACACCGCCACCGGCCGCGTGCGTGGTACCGCCGTGGGTGTGTACGGCACCTGGATGCAGGATGCGGAAGGCACCGGCGGTGCCTATGTGGATGCGACCATGCAGTTCGGCCGCTTCGACAACCGTGTGCAGGGTATCGGTCTGGAGCCGGAGCACTATGATGCGCGTGTGGCCACTGCGTCACTGGAAGTGGGCCATACCTTCAATGTGTGGCAGGGGGCTGGCAGTGCACTTTACGTGCAGCCGCAGCTGCAGCTGACGTATGCAGGCTATCGCGCGGATCGCCACGTGGAGAGCAATGGCACGGTTGTCGACCATGCGGATGCAGGTGGCCTGAGCGGGCGCCTGGGCGTGCGCCTGTTCGGTCATGGCACTGCGGGTGGCAACACCGTGCAGCCGTACCTGGGCATGAACTGGCTGCGCGGCAGCGGTACCAGCAGGTTGCAGTTCAACGATGACACGCTGGGCGCGGATGTGCCGCGCAATCGTTATGAAGTGCAGGCCGGTGCCGAGTTGAAGCTGGGCCAGCGCTGGGGCGCATGGGGCGGGCTGAGCGTACAGCGCGGTGAGCACGGCTACCGCAACGTGGGTGGTCAGGTGGGCGTGCGCATGGCCTGGTAAGCGGCAATGCCGGGGTCGGCACGCGGACCCCTGTAGAGCCGAGCCCACGCTCGGCTCACCGCGCGAAGCGCGGGTGCATCGTGATCTGAACGAAGAGCAGCCGAGCGTGGGCTCGGCTCTACAGGTGCACGCCTTGGTAGCGCCGGTTCATGCCCGGCCAGCATCACACCGGCGGCAGCACCTTGCCCGGGTTGAGAATGCCATCCGGGTCCAGCGCGGTCTTGATCGCGCGCATCGTCGCCAGCGTGGCCGGGCTGAACGCCTGTGCCATGAAATCGCGCTTGGCCAGTCCAATGCCGTGTTCTCCCGACAACGTGCCGCCCAGCGACAGCGTCAGTTCGAAGATCTTCGGCAGCGCGGCATGCGCGCGTGTGTTCTCGTCGGCGTCATCCGGGTGGTAGAGAATGTTGACGTGCAGGTTGCCGTTGCCGGCATGACCGAAGGTGACGATGGTCAACGAATAGTCGCGGGCCAACGCCTGCACGCCGGCCACCAGGTCGGGGATGCGCGACACCGGCACCACCACGTCTTCATTGATCTTGCCGGGCGCGACGGTACGCAGTGCGGGCGACAAGGCCTTGCGTGCGGCCCATAGCTGGTCGCGCGCGCGGCCTTCCATCGCCACGTCCAGTTCGATCATGCCGTCGCCTTCGGCGGCGCTGGCCAGTGCCTGCAGCAGGTAGGGCAGGGTATCGTGGTCACCATCGGCTTCGACCAGCAGCATCGCGCCCGCCTCGGGCACCTCGGCACCATTGAGGCGCAGCAGCTCCAGGCTGCGGGCGTCCATGAATTCCAGGCGCGTGGGCACCACCGGCTGCGACATCAGGCGTGACACCGCAGCGGCCGCCGCATCGGCGTCGCGGTACAGCACGCGCAGGCCGGCCTGGCTGACCGGCAGTGGGGTGAGCTTGAGGGTGGCTTCCACGATCAGCGCCAGCGTGCCTTCGCTGCCCACCAGCAGGTGGGTGAGGTCGTAGCCTGTGGAGTCCTTGGTGTAGGCGCCACCGCAGCGGATCACCTCGCCGGTGCCGGTGACCGCGACCAGGCCCAGCACGTTGTCGCGGCTGGTGCCGTACTTCACCGCGCGCGGGCCACCGGCGTTGCAGGCCAGGTTGCCACCCACGCTGCAGATCTCCGCGCTGGATGGGTCCGGCGCCCAGAACAGGCCGTGCGGCGCCAGCGCCTGCTGCAGCGTTCCATTGAGCACGCCGGGCTGCACCACGGCGCAGCGATCACCGGCACGGATCTCCACGATGCGGTCCATGCGGGTGAACGACAGCACGATGCTGCCGGGCAATGGCACCGAAGCACCAGTGGTGCCGGTGCCCGCGCCGCGCGCAACCAGCGCCACGTGATGTGCACGGCAGGCGCGCACCAGTGCCTGCACCTGTTCGACGCTGGCGGGCAGCGCGACGGCAGCGGGGCGCTGGTGGCGCCACGAGTTGTCCTGCGCGTTCGCCTCCAGCGCGCTGTCATCCATGCGCCAGCCCTCCGCTCCCAGCAGGGCAGACAGTTCGGCAATCAATGCGGCGGGCAGGGCAGTACTCATGACAGATCTCGTGGGGCAGCAGGAGCGGGTTGGATCAGTTTCCAGGCAACAACGGCGCCGGCCAGCGGCAGCCAGACCCAGCGCAGTTCAGAGAGCAGGGTGGCGATGCCGCGCGCGCTGAAGAACTGCGGCGCAAACGGTGAAACGCGGATCGGCCGCCACGGGGCAAAGAAGCGCTGTTCGCTCCACGGCCAGGCGAGGGCAACGCCGAGGCCACCGGAGGTCATTGCGTCGAGCAGGGGATGGCTGGCGGCGCAGATGAAGACGAACACCGCCGCCTGTACGGTGGACGCCAACGTTGGCCCTCGCTGGGTAGGTGCCAACCTTGGTTGGCGCGAAACCGCCGACCAAGGTCGGCGACTACCGGAGCTGTGTGGTGCCGACCAAGGTCGGCCGCTACCAAAGAACGCCCACACCGCGGCCAACGCGGCCAGCACGCAGGCAAACAACAACGAATGGCTGGCACCGCGATGGCCGAACGCATCGGCATAGGGAATGTGCAGGGCAAAGGCCAGCACGTCGGCATCGGGCAGCATCGCGGCGACCACACCGGCAGCCAGCAGCCATGCCGGAATGCGGCCACGATCCGCGGCGCACCACAGCGCCAAAGGCACAGCGGCATGGGTGATGATCGACGGCATCAGTCACGCACCATGGTCGTGCCGGCCAGGCTGCGCGCTGGTAGGTGCCAACCTTGGTTGGCACAGAAGCGCCGACCAAGGTCGGCCTCTACCAGAGCGGACGGTACACATCAGCAATCATCCAGCCGGAACGCATCGCGCAGCCAGTTCAACTGCGGCGGTTCACCCGTGGCTTCCACCACATCGAAACGGCAGGGCGCATCGGCAAGCGCGGGATGGTCCTGCAGGTACAACAACGCGGCATGCGCCAGGCGTCGACACTTGCGCACATCCACTGAGGCCGCACCGCCACCGAAATCGGATCGCGCGCGGTAACGCACTTCCACGAACACCACGGTGCCGGCGTCGTCCATCACCAGGTCCAGTTCACCGCCGCGATAACGCACGTTGCGCGCACGCGGCTGCAGTCCGGCCTGTTGCAGATGCCGCTCGGCGGCGGCTTCCACCGCCGAGCCCCGTTGGCTGCGCTCAGCGACCACCGACGATCGGCATCGGCCGGCCGCCATTGAAGGTGGACCAGGCCGGCTGGCGCAGGATGTTGCCGTTGCTGTCCAGGAACAGGGTGCCGGTGGCGCCGTCCAGGCCGCCTTCGTTGGACAGCTTGTCCAGGTAGGCGGTGATCTTCCAGGCATCGGCGCCGAAGGCGAACAGGCGGCCGGCGGCACCGCGTGCGCTGGGCAGGGTGCTGGCGACCTGGCTGGCCGAGGGCAGGCCGGACACGCTGCGCACGTTCCAGGCTTCGTTCGGGTAGACGATGCCGTCCAGCGCCACGTCTTCTTCCACCTTGCCGCTGCCGACGGTCAGCTGCGAGGTGCCCACGCGGGTGGCGCCACCGGCACCGGCCAGCGCCAGCTGCGGCGCCAGCAGGCGGGCCTGCGGCGCGCGCACGGCGAGGAACACGGCATCGACCTGGCCGGCATTGCGCACCTGCGCGCCGACATCGCCAACCGCGTCGCTGACGCCGACGGTGGCCACCACCTGGCCACCACGCTGGGCGAAGCGCTGGGCGAAGGCGGCGGCGGCACGGCGGCCGGTATCGTCGGCGCTGTTGATCACCAACGCCTTGCCGCGCTCGCGGCCACGCAGGTATTCGGCAGCGACGATGCCGTCGTCTTCCGGTGCCAGCGAGAAGCCGGCGCTGCCGGCCGGCGGCGCGTCCTTGCCACGGTTCAGGGCCAGCACCGGCACCTGCAGCTGCTGGCGGCCATAGACCGCATCCACTTCGTCGCGGCCCAGCGGGCCGACCACGAAGTCGGCGCCGGAGGCGACGGCCTTGTCATAGGCGGCCAGCGCACCGGCCGGGGTACCGGCGGTGTCGATGAAGTTGATGTCCGGGCGGCGGCGGGTCTCGCCGTAGTACGCGGCCAGCAGGCCATCACGCACCGGCTGCGCGGCGGTGGCCAGGCGGCCGCTGAGCGGCAGCAGCACGGCCAGCTTGGCCGGCGGACGGTAGCCGTCGCTCATGGCCGGCGGGCGCTTGCTGGTATCGAACTGGGCGGCGCCATCGCGGTCGAACGGGCGCGGCAGCGGCAGGCCACGCGCGATCAGTGCGCGGCCGGCGAAGTTGTACAGCGGGTCGTTGGCCGGCAGCGCGGCGGCACGGCTGCGCAGGGTGGCATCGTCAAGCGTACCGAGCAGACCGGCGATGGCGGCCTGGTTCTCATTGCGTGCGCTGCCGGTCAGGCTGGCGTGGGCGCGGGCGCGCTCGGTGGCGGCACCGAAGGCATCGCCGGTGCCCTGCAGCGCGTTGGCGCGGGCTACGTGCCAGCGCGTGCGCAGCGCGGGGAAGACGTTGTCGCCCTGTTCCTTCAGCAGGGCCAAGGCCTGCGCCGGCTGCCTGTCGGCCAGTGCCAGCTCAGCGCCGGTCAGCTGGTAGCGCTGCAGGCTGGTGCCGGACAGCTGGCGGGCGGTGAGCTGGCCAAGCAGGCTGCGCGCGCGGGCACTGTCGCCGGCCAGGTGCCAGGCCCAGGCGGCATCGGCCAGGGCGTTGCTGCGGGCGCCACCTTTCAGGGTTGCGGCCAGCGCTTCCAGCTGCAGGGCGGCGTCGCGCGGTTTGCCTTGTTCGATCAGCGCCAGCGCCTGGCTCTGGGCCGGCGATTCGGGCGCGCTGGTCAGGCTGGTGGTGGCACAGCCGGCCAGCAGCATCAGCGACAGCGACAGGGCGGAGATCCGTGCGGCGGGCTTGTTCATGATCGGGTCCATGCGATGAGGGCAGCGGCCTTGGCCGGGTACACGCTACGATTCTACCCTTGCCCCGTGAGTACCGCTGAAATGAGTGTCCCAACCCTGTACGTCGTCGCCACCCCGATCGGCAACCTGGCCGATCTGAGCCCGCGCGCGCAGGAGGTGCTGCGTTCGGTGGCGGCCATCTGTGCCGAGGACACCCGCCGCAGCGGCCAGTTGCTGTCCCATTTCGGCATCCAGCAGCCGCTGGTGGCCCTGCATGAACACAATGAAGAGGCCCTGGCGCAGCGCTTGGTGTCGCGCCTGCAGGCCGGTGAGTCGCTGGCGCTGGTCAGCGATGCCGGCACCCCGCTGGTCAGTGACCCCGGTTTCCGCCTGGTGCGTGCCGCGCGCGCGGCCGGCATCAAGGTCAGCCCGATCCCGGGGGCCTGTGCCGCCATCGCCGCGCTGAGCGTGGCCGGCCTGCCCAGCGACCGCTTCAGCTTCGAAGGTTTCCTGCCGGCCAAGGCCAGCGGCCGCCGCGACCGGCTGCAGGCGCTGGCGGGTGAAGTGCGCACGATGGTGTTCTACGAATCCTCGCACCGCATCGCCGAGTCGCTGGCCGACATGGCCGCGATCTTCGGCGGCGAGCGCCCGGCGGTGCTGGCGCGCGAGCTGACCAAGCTGTTCGAGACCGTGCTCGATGGCGATCTGGCGGGGCTGCTGGCCAAAGTGGAAGCCGACGAGAACCAGCGCAAGGGCGAGTTCGTGGTGATGGTGCAGGGTGCCGGCGACGATGAGGAAGCGCAGTTGGCGCATGGCCGCCGTGTCTACGCCAAGCTGAGCGAGCATCTGCCGCCGTCGACCGCAGCGAAACTGGCTGCCGAGCTGACCGGCGCGCCGCGCAAGGCGTTGTACGGGAGTTGATGGATCGTGCGGACCAAGGTCCGCACCCATCAGAGCGGAGATGGCAATAGATCCACGCCATGCGTGGATGGATGAACCGGATGCCGCGATCAGCACGGCAGGAAGGACGTGCGTAGGCTAGAATGTGCGCTGGCGGAGTCGGCCAGACAGTCGCGTCATCCCTTCGGGGGTGCCGAGGAAAGTCCGGGCTCCATAGGGCAAGGTGCCAGGTAACGCCTGGGCGGCGCAAGCCGACGGAAAGTGCAACAGAAAGATACCGCCTACGTCTTCTTCGGAAGGCCGGTAAGGGTGAAATGGTGCGGTAAGAGCGCACCGCGAGTCTGGTAACAGACCGGCACGGCAAACCCCACCTGGAGCAAGACCAAATAGGGATCCTTTGGCGCGGCCCGCGTTGGATCCGGGTAGGTTGCTTGAGCGTTGCGGTGACGTAACGCCTAGAGGAATGACTGTCCACGACAGAACCCGGCTTATCGGCCGGCTCCGCCTCTTTCTTACGGTAGGCCGAGCATGGCTCGGCTCTACAGTAGAGCCGAGCCATGCTCGGCTGCTCTCCGCCCAGATGCTTGGGATGTTGTTCAACCCGGCGTGCGGTACTGCCCGGCGGAAATGAACTGCTCGAACCGTTCGCACCACACCACTACGGTGGTGTAATCGTCCACGTTGACGCTTTCAGGCACGTCCACCAGGATACGGTTGAAGGTCTTCACCTCGCCGATGCGCTGGGCCTGTGCCTTGATCTTCAGGAAATCGGCCTTGTTGTCGACGAAGTCGCGCACGAGGTAGACCTTGTAGTCCGGCCCCGGGCCCATCTTGCCGTCGAACGCGACCTGGCGCGGGCTGACGCTGACCTTGCCGTCGGCCCAGTGCACGGCGTCGCTGCCCTTGAGGTCGCGACGGAAGGTGGTGTGGTAACGGGCGTCGCCCATCGCCGCCTGTACCTGCGCGACCGGCGGGTCGTCGGGAGCGATCAGGATCGGCAGCAGGTAGATGCCAAGGCCGAAGCCCAGGCCGAGGGCGAGCAGGTGGGTGACGACAAGTACGAGAACACGGCGCATCGATGACTCCCTGTGGATCGGTGAGGCGCGCGGCAGAACCGCGCCGGGTCATCGTGTGGCGTGCGTGCAGACATTTATAGACACAGAAAACAGGTACAGGGTCAGAAATCGACCTGGCTCTGGCCGAGGGCGACACCCTGCGGGCCGAAGCGACGCTCGTGGATCTGCCCGTGCCCTTCGGCATCGATCAGCAGGACCGTGCTGGCGCGGGTGCCATAGTCGTCGCCGCGGATGAAGGCCGGGCTCAGCCAGCGCTCGCGTTCCAATCCGATGCCGGTGTCGGGCAGGTCGCTGTCGGCGGGGCGATGTTCGTCCGCCAGGGCGGCCCAGAGCGGGGTCAGGTCCTCATCGCCGGCCTCGAACCAGGCTTCAAGCGCAGCCATCAGCCGCCGGGTCTTCGGCCAGGGCGCGTCCAGCGCGCCGTTGGACATGCCATGCACGCCCGGGCCCAGGCGCTGGCGCTCGGCAGGGTGGTTGCCCAGGAACTCCAGGCTGTGGCCGTCGGCCAGCAGCAGGTTGAATGGGGCGTAGGCGCCGGCCACCGTTGCCAGTCGGTCGATATGCACGGCGGCGGGGTCGCGGCCGCGCAGGAAGTCGGCCACCAGCGCACCCCGTGAAGGACCGGTCTGGGCGGCCAGCGGGTCGCGGACATTGGTGACCACGGCCATGCGTCCACCGGCACCGACGCCGGCCCAGCCGCCGCCGGAGCGCAGGTCGCGCCCCCCGATGACGGAGGTCTCATCTTGCCAGGGGGCCAGCGCCGCCGTCGGGCGGGCGTGGAACTCATCACGGTTGCCGGTCATCACCAGCCGCCAGCGCGGGTGGTGCATCCAGCCAAGAGCGAGCAGGCACATGGCCTCATTGTGCACGGTTTGCGCAGTCTGGCGCCGCTTCCTGCCCGTCCCGGATGAATGCGCGAGCGATGTTTCACGCTCTGTCCACACCCCTGAACTTCCGTTCAATCTCAAAAATTGAGACGGATCAGCAACTTGTGGATAAGCCTTGAACAATTCTCTAAAGGTTGTTGCAAGCCATTGATGCGGCTGGCGATTTCCCCGCTGAAAAGTTGTTGACAACCCTTCGGCCGCTGCTAAGGTGGGCATCAGAGGGAAATCTGGGTGTTTTGTGGGTTTTCGTGGTTCAATGTTTCACCGGGCGAAGGATAGGTGCACGCGTCGTGTTCCAGGGCGAGACGGCCATCACAGTTGACGATAAAGGGCGCATGGCGGTTCCCACCGCTTACCGCGACCTCGTCGCGCGCGCCAGCAACAACCGTCTCGTGCTGACCTACAACCCGTTCGAAGCCGGCTGCCTGTGGCTGTATGCAGAGTCGGAATGGGAGCGGGTCCGCGACGACGTCATGTCCAAGCCCAACACCCAGCGCGTCGTGCGCCTGTTGCAGCAGAAGCTGGTCGGCTCGGCCGCCCATCTGGAGCTCGACGGCAACGGTCGCATCAGCATCCCCGCCAGCCACCGCGGTGCGGTGGGCATTGAGAAGAAGGCGGTATTGCTCGGTATGGGCGACAAGTTCGAATTGTGGAGCGAGCAGGCGCATCGGGCCCTGATCCAGCAGACGTTGTCTGACGAGGATCTGGGTGATGGGTTGCTCGACCTGAAGTTGTGAGCCGGGGTGCCCGGATGCGCCCAGAAGCGCAGGCCGGTCACCTTCCGGTGTCGCAGTCGCCGGCGGTGCACCTGCCGGTCCTGTACACCCAGGTCATCGAAGGCCTGAGGGTGATCGAAAACGGACGTTATCTGGATGGCACGTTCGGTCGTGGCGGTCATGCACGTGGCGTGCTCACCCAGCTTGGTCCCGAGGGGCGCCTGCTGGTCATGGACAAGGATCCGGAAGCCATTGCCGTTGCCGAGCGCGATTTCGCGCCGGACCCGCGCGTGTCCATCTTCCGTGGCAGCTTCGCCCAGCTGCTGCAGTGGGATGCGACGGCCGAAGGCCTGGACGGCGTGCTGTTCGACCTGGGCGTGTCGTCGCCGCAGCTGGACGTGGCCGAACGTGGCTTCAGCTTCGGCAAGGACGGCCCGCTGGACATGCGCATGGATCCGGACAGCGGCGAAAGCGCCGCGCAGTGGATCAACCGCGTCGAAGACCGCGAGATTGCCGACGTGCTGTGGACCTACGGCGAAGAGCGGCAGAGCCGCCGCATCGCCCGTGCCATCGTGGCCCGCCGCGAGAAGCAGCCGTTCACCCGCACCGCCGAACTGGCCGAGCTGATCGCCTCGGTGATGCCGCGGGGCAAGGACAAGATCCACCCGGCCACGCGCAGCTTCCAGGCCATCCGCATCCACATCAACCGCGAGCTGGCCGATCTGGAAGCCGGGCTCGATGCGGCGGTGGAACGGCTCAAGCCCGGTGGCCGCCTGGCGGTGATCAGCTTCCATTCGCTGGAAGACCGCATCGTCAAGCAGTACATGAACCGCCTGGCCAAGGCGCCGCCGGCCAACCGCCGCCTGCCCGAGGCGGTCGCGTTCGTGCCGACGCTGGACCTGATCGGCGGTGCCATCAAGGCCACCGACGAAGAGCTGGCCGCCAACCCGCGCGCCCGCAGCGCCGTGCTGCGCGTGGCCCAGAAGCGGGAGGCCGATGCATGAGCCGGCTGCTGCTGATCATCCTGCTGGCTTCCACCGTGGCCTCGGCGATCGGCGTCGTGTTCGTGCGTCACCGTCACCGGCAGACGTTCATCGAGTTGTCGCGCGCCGAGCGCAAGCGCGATGACATCAATCTGGAATTCGGCCGCCTGCAGCTGGAGCAGGCGACCTTGGCCGAAGCCAACCGTGTCGATCGCATCGCCCGCGAGAAGCTCGGCATGAAGTTCCCCGAGGCCGCCGACATCGTGGTGGTGCGGCCATGAGCAAGACCGGCCGCAACCGCCCGCGCAACGCCTTCAACCTGCGCCAGCGCCTGCGCTGGGTCGCGCTGGCGCTCGGCCTGTGCTCGGTGTCGCTGGTCGGTCGTGCCGCCTACGTGCAGATCGTCAACAGCGATTTCTACCAGCGCCAGGGCGAGGCCCGCTACCTGCGCGAACTGCCGATCAAGACCTCGCGCGGCATGATCACCGACCGCAATGGCGAGCCGCTGGCGGTATCCACGCCGGTCGCCTCGATCTGGGTCAACCCGCAGGACCTGCTGCGCTCGCCCGAGCGCATTCCGGAGCTGGCCCAGGCGGTCGGCATGTCGGTGGATGAGCTGAGCAGCCGCCTGTCGCAGAAGTCGGACAAGGAATTCATGTACCTGCGTCGCCGGATCAATCCGGACGAGGCAGAAAAGGTGGTAGCGCTGAAGATTCCGGGCGTGGCCGCGCAGCGCGAGTTCCGCCGCTTCTACCCGCAGGGCGAAGCGATGGCGCACGTGCTGGGCTTCACCAACATTGACGACCGCGGCCAGGAAGGCCTGGAGCTGGCCTTCGACGAATGGCTGCGCGGCAAGGCCGGTGCGAAGCGGGTCATCCGCAACCGCAAGGGCGAGACCGTCGAAAGCGATCTGCTGCGCGCCGCCGAACCGGGCAAGGACCTGACCCTCAGCATCGATCGCCGCATCCAGTACCTGGCGTTCAAGGAACTGCGCAACGCGCTGGTGGCCAACAAGGCGGCCGGCGGTTCGATGGTGATCATGGACGTGACCACCGGCGAGATCCTGGCCATGGTCAACCTGCCGACCTACAACCCGAATTCGCTGACCGGCGCGCTGCCCGATGCGCGCCGCAACCGTGCGGTGACCGACCTGGTCGAGCCGGGTTCGACGATGAAGCCGCTGACCATCGCCACCGCGCTGCAGGCCGGCGCGGTGACCAAGGACACCATCATCGATACCAACCCGGGTTACATGACCCTGGGTCGCTTCACCATCCGCGACGTGCCGCGCAACAACGGCGTGCTGAACGTGACCGGCGTGATCACCCGCAGTTCGAACGTGGGCGCGGCCAAGGTTGCGGCGAAGATGCCGGACCAGGTGTTCTACGACGGCGTGCGCCGCTTCGGCTATGGCTCGGTGCCGCATAGCGGTTTCCCCGGTGAATCCGGTGGCGTGGTGCTGCGCCCGGCGCGCTGGTCGGGCACCACCAAGACCACGATGTCCTACGGCTACGGCCTGAACGTCACCCCGCTGCAGATCGCTACGGCTTATTCGGCACTGGCGAACGGCGGTCGTCTGATCGCGCCGACCTTCGTCAAGGGCCAGCGCAATGAAGGTCAGCAGATCATCGACGAGAATGTCGCCAAGCAGGTGGTGGCGATGATGGAAACGGTGGTCACCCAGGGCGGCGCCAAGCAGGCGGCGGTGCTGGGTTACCGCGTGGCCGGCAAGACCGGTACCGCGCGAAAGGCCGGTCCGGGCGGCTACGAGCGCGGCCACTACAACGCGCTGTTCGCCGGCGTGGTGCCGGCCACCAACCCGCGCTTCGCCACCGTCATCGTCATCAACGACCCGCAGGCCGGCAAGTTCTACGGTGGCCTGGTGTCGGCGCCGGTCTACCACAACGTGATGGAAGGCACTCTGCGCCTGATGGACGTGCCGCTGGACGACCTGCAGTCGTGGCTGGCCGCACAGCAGTCCGGCAAGGTCGGCCACTCGGCCTCGATCCTGCCTGCGCCGCCCGCAGAGGCTGCGCTGCCGGTGGATGCCGCCGCTGAATTCGACGCTGCGCTGCCCAGCGCGCAAGCCCAGACGCCGCCCGCTACGGGAGGCACGCAATGAGTCCTTCGATGTTGCTTTCGCAGTTGCTTCCGGACGTGGCCCTGGCGGGCCATGATCCCGTTCTGACCGGCCTGGTGCTGGACAGCCGCGCCGTGCGCCCCGGCAATGCCTTCGTCGCCATCGCCGGTTTCGGCGCGCATGGCCTGGGCTTTGTCGAGCAGGCCCGCGCGGCGGGCGCTGGCGCCATCCTGTTCGAGCCGCCGGCCCCTGCCGAGTTGCCGGCCCCGGCCGATGCGATCGCGGTGCCGGGCCTGCGTGCGCGCATGGGGGCGATGGCCGACCAGTTCCATGGCGCACCGTCGCGGGCGATGGCGATGGTGGGCGTGACCGGCACCAACGGCAAGACCTCCACCGTGCAGCTGCTGGCCCAGGCCTGGCACCTGCTCGGCACGCCCAGTGGCAGTATCGGCACGCTGGGCGCCGGACTTTATGGTGCGGTTGAACCGACCGGTTTCACTACGCCGCTGGTGCTGCAGATGCATGCGCTGCTGGCGCAGCTGCGCGACGCCGGTGCGCGCGCGGTGGCGATGGAAGTCAGCTCGCACGCGCTGGACCAGGGCCGCGTCGATGCCGTGCATTACGACGTGGCGGTGTTCACCAACCTCACCCGCGATCATCTGGATTACCACGGCGACATGGCCAGCTACGGCGCGGCCAAGGCGCGGCTGTTCCATCGTCCGGGCCTGAAGGCTGCGGTGATCAATCTTGACGACGCCTTCGGCCGCCAGCTGTTTGCCGGCCTGCCGGCGGGCGTGCAGCCGATCGGACTGAGCTCGCGTGGTGCCAGCGATGCCAGCGTGCGCGCTGAAGCGCTGCAGCTGGATGGCCGAGGCATTGCGTTCGAACTGGTCATCGACGGCCAACGTGCCGCGGTGCAGTCGCCGCTGCTGGGCCGCTTCAACGTAGACAACCTGCTGGCCGTGGCCGGTACCCTGCATGCACAGGGCCAGCCGCTGCCGCGCATCGCTGAAGTGCTGTCGGCGCTGCAGCCGATCCGCGGCCGCATGAACCGCCTCGGCGGCGAAGACGGCCTGCCGACCGTGGTGGTCGATTACGCACATACCCCGGACGCGCTGGAACAGGCATTGGACAGCCTGCACGGCCACCTGCACGGCGCGCTGTTCTGCGTTTTTGGCTGCGGTGGCGAGCGCGATACCGGCAAGCGTCCTCAGATGGCCGCGATCGCCGAGCGCCTGGCCAACCAGGTCATCGTCACCGACGACAACCCGCGTGGCGAGGATGGCGACGTGATCGTGGCCGACATCCTGGCGGGCTTCCAGAATGCCGATGCCGTGACCGTGCAGCGCAGCCGCGCGCGTGCGATCGGCCTGGCGGTGAAGCGCGCCGGTGCCGGCGACATCATCCTGATTGCCGGCAAGGGCCACGAGCCATACCAGGAAGTAAATGGCGTACGCCATGACTTCGACGACACCGAAGTGGCCGCCGCTGCGTTGGCTGCCAAGGCCGGTGTTCTGAGCTCGCAGGCCGGGGAGGGCATCGCATGAAGCGCACCCTGCTTTCGCTGATCGCACACTGGGCCGGCGGCGAGATCCACGGCGACGACGTGGCCATCGATGCGGTCAGCCATGACACCCGCAGCCTCGGTCCGGGCAGCCTGTATGTGGCGCTGCGCGGCGAGCGTTTCGACGGCCATGATTTCGCCGCCGACGCGCAGGCGCGCGGTGGCAGTGCGCTGCTGGTCGAGCGCCTGCTGCCGATCGAACTGCCGCAGGTGCTGGTGGCCGACAGCGAACTGGCGCTGGCGAAGATCGCCACCGGCATGCAGCGTGACCGCGGCACCGAGGTGTTCGCGATCACCGGCAGCAACGGCAAGACCAGCGTGAAGAGCCTGCTGCTGTCGATCCTGCAGCAGGTGGCACAGCACGCGCACAAGGTGGTCTACGCCAACCCGGGCAACCGCAACAACGAGATCGGCCTGCCGCTGGCGGTGATCGATGCGCCGGAAGATGCCGACTACGCCGTCTACGAGATGGGCGCTGGCAAGCCGGGTGACATCGCCTACCTGACCGATATCGCGCGCCCGCGCTATGCGCTGGTCAACAACATCGCCCCGGCCCATCTGGAACGCATGGGCAGCCTGCTCGGCGTGGCAGTGACCAAGGGCGCGATCTATGCCGCATTGCCGGCCGATGGTGTGGCGGTGATCAACGCCGACGATGCCTACGGCCGCTGGTTCGAACAGCATTTCGTCGGCACTCCGCCGCGCTGCCGCGTGCTGCGCTATGGCCTGGAACATACCGCCGACGTGACCGCGCGCGACATCCGCGCCGGTGCGCAGGGCAGCCAGTTCACCCTGGTTTCGCCGGCCGGCGAAGCGCGCGTGGTGCTCGGCCTGCCGGGTCGCCACAACGTCAGCAATGCACTGGCCGCGGCCAGCCTGGCGCTGGCCGCCGGTGTCGATCTCGCGCTGATTGCCGCCGGTCTGGCCGAGGCACAGCCGGTGCCGGGTCGGCAGATCGCCCATCAGCTGCGCAACGGCGCGGTGCTGGTGGATGACAGCTACAACGCCAATCCCGGCTCGCTGGCTGCGGCCATCGATGCCCTGGCCGCAGCCCCGGAAGAGGGCTGGCTGGTGCTGGGCGACATGCGCGAGCTGGGGCCGGACGCTGAAGCGCTGCACGCGCAGGCGGGGCTCCGCGCGCGCGCTGGTGGGCTCAAGCGCCTGTATGCGCTGGGCCCGCTCAGCGCCGCTGCCGCCACCGCCTTCGGCGAAGGCGGCCGTCATTTCGCCACCCATGACGCGCTGTCGCAGGCGCTGAAGGACGAGTTGCACGCCGGCGTGCGCTGCCTGGTCAAGGGTTCCCGTGGCAGCGCCATGGACACGATTGTCAAAGCGCTGCTGGCGCAAGGAGAGGAATCCCCGCATGTTGTATGAACTGGCTCGATGGTTGCAGCAGTTGGAGAGCCTGTTCGGGCTGTTCAACTACCAGACGTTCCGCGCCATCCTTGCCGCGCTGACGGCCCTGTTCCTGTCGCTGTGGCTCGGCCCGGCGATGATCCGCAAGCTTGCCCAGTTCAAGGGCGGCCAGCCGATCCGCAAGGACGGTCCGCAGACCCATTTCTCCAAGGCCGGCACACCGACCATGGGCGGTTCGCTGATCCTGCTCACCATCACACTGTCGGTGCTGATGTGGGCTGACCTGCGCAACCGCTACGTGTGGCTGGTGCTGGCGGTGATGCTGTGCTTCGGCGCCATCGGCTGGTATGACGACTGGATCAAGATCGTCCGCCGCGACCCGAACGGCCTGAAGTCGCGCTGGAAGTACCTGCTGCAGTCGATCTTCGGCCTGGCCGCGGGCCTGTTCCTGTTCTACACGGCCGACGTGCCGGCGGCGCTGACCTTCTACATCCCGATGTTCAAGTCGATCGCGCTGCCGCTGGCCGGCATCGGCTTCGTGGCCATCGCCTACTTCTGGATCGTCGGTTTCTCCAACGCGGTGAACCTGACCGACGGCCTGGACGGCCTGGCGATCATGCCGACCGTGCTGGTGGCCTGCGCGCTGGGTGTGTTCGCCTACGCCTCGGGCAACGTGGTGTTCGCCAACTACCTGCAGATCCCGCAGATCCCGGGCGCCGGCGAACTGGTCATCATCTGCGCGGCCATCGCCGGTGCGGGCCTCGGCTTCCTGTGGTTCAACACCTATCCGGCCATGGTGTTCATGGGCGACATCGGTGCACTGGCGCTGGGTGCGGTGCTGGGCACGATCGCGGTGATCACCCGCCAGGAACTGGTGCTGGTGATCATGGGCGGCGTGTTCGTCATCGAAACGCTGTCGGTGATGATCCAGGTCGCCTCGTTCAAGCTGACCGGCAAGCGCGTGTTCCGCATGGCGCCGATCCATCACCACTTCGAACTGAAGGGCTGGCCGGAGCCGCGCGTGATCGTGCGCTTCTGGATCATCTCCGTCGTGCTCGTGCTGATCGGCCTGGCCACGTTGAAGGTGCGCTGAGATGAACGACCTGTCCCGCCAGGCAACACGCCTTGAAGCCATCGAAGGCAGCTACGACAAGTGGCTGCTGGGCGCGATCATCGCGCTCACGGGCATTGGCGTGGTGATGGTGGCGTCCAGTTCGATCGCGCTGATGAGCAGCCCGTTCTACTACCTCAACCGCCACCTGATCTTCCTGGCGGTGGGCATCGTGCTGGCGGTCGTTGCCGCCCGCACTGAACTGAAGTCCATCGAGCAGTACAACCAGATGCTGCTGCTGGGCTGCTTCGTGCTGCTGCTGGCGGTGTTCGCACCGGGCCTGGGCAGCACGGTCAACGGCGCACGCCGCTGGATCAACCTGGGCATCTCCAAGTTCCAGACGGTGGAAGCGGTGAAGGTGCTCTACATCGTCTGGCTGTCCAGCTATCTGGTGCGCTTCCGCGACGAGGTCAACGCGACCTGGCCGGCGATGCTCAAGCCGTTGGGCGTGGCCGGTGCGCTGGTGCTGTTGCTGCTGCTGCAGCCGGACTTCGGTTCGTCCACCCTGCTGCTGGCGATCACCGCCGGCATGCTGGTGCTGGGCGGGGTGAACATGCCGCGCATGTCGATGCCGGTGATCATCGGCCTGGTCGGCATGAGCGCGCTGGCGATCATCGAGCCGTACCGCATGCGCCGCATCACCTCCTTCCTGGACCCGTGGGCCGACCAGCAGGGCGACGGCTACCAACTGTCCAACGCGCTGATGGCGGTGGGCCGTGGCGAGTGGACCGGCGTCGGTCTGGGCAACTCGGTGCAGAAGCTGTACTACCTGCCTGAAGCGCACACCGACTTCATCTTCTCGGTCACCGCCGAGGAATTCGGCTTCCTGGGCACCTGCGTGATCGTGGCCCTGTACGCGCTGCTGGTCGGCCGTACCTTCTGGCTGGGCATGCGCTGCGTGGAAATGAAGCGCCACTTCTCCGGCTATATCGCCTTCGGCATCGGCCTGTGGATCAGCATGCAGACCTTCGTCTCGATCGGCGTGAACCTGGGCATCCTGCCGACCAAGGGCCTGACCCTGCCGCTGATCTCTTCCGGCGGTTCGTCGGTGCTGATGACCTGCGTGGCGATGGGCCTGCTGCTGCGCGTGTCCTATGAGCTCAAGCGCGCCGAGCGCCGCCAGGCCGTGCGCATCGGCGGCGCCGAAGACGCCGCTGCCGAGCCGATGGACGGGCCCGCCGCGCCGGTGGCCGCCAGCGTGCCGATGAGCGCCGAGCCGGTGGCTGCCGCTGCGCCGAACGCTGCGCGTGGCACCAGCCGCCTGCAGTCGCGCATCGAACCGACCTTCGGGAGGCTGTCATGAGCAGTGCTTCCAACGCCCGCCCGGTGATGATCCTGGCCGGTGGCACCGGCGGTCACATCTTCCCCGGCCTGGCCGTGGCCCGCGTGCTGCGCCAGCGCGGCGTGCCGGTCACCTGGATGGGTGCCGACGGTGCGATGGAAACGCGCCTGGTGCCACAGCACGACATTCCGATCGACACACTGGCCATCACCGGCCTGCGCGGCAAGGGCAAGCTGGCCCTGCTGGGCGCGCCGTGGCGGCTGATGCGCGCGCTGCGCGCGGCCGGCATGATCATCCGCAAGCGCCAGCCGCGAGCGGTGGTCGCCTTCGGTGGCTTTGCCTCTGGCCCCGGTGGCATGGCCACCCGCCTGCACGGCCTGCCGCTGCTGGTACACGAACAGAATCGCGCGCCCGGCATGACCAACCGCATCCTGTCGCGCTATGCGCGCCGGTTGCTGACCGGCTTCCCCGGCACCTTCGCCGCGCGCGAGGAGTTCGTCGGCAACCCGGTGCGTGCGGAGATCGCCGCCATCGCGCCGCCGGAACAGCGCTTCGCCGACCGCCACGGCCCGCTGCGCGTGCTGGTGGTCGGCGGCAGCCAGGGGGCGCGTGCGCTCAACACCGGCGTGCCGCAGGCGATTGCCGCGCTGGGCACGGGTGTGCCGGTGCAGGTGCGCCACCAGAGTGGCGAGAAGCTGCATGCCGAAGCGGTCGAGGCGTATGCCAAGGCCGGCGTGCAGGCTGAAATCACCCCGTTCATCGCGGACATGGCCGAAGCCTTCGCCTGGGCCGACCTGGTCGTGTGCCGTTCCGGTGCGTCCACGCTGGCCGAGCTGTGCGCGGTCGGTGTCGGCAGCGTGCTGGTGCCTTTCCCCGCTGCCGTCGACGATCACCAGACCCGCAATGCGGAGTACCTGGTCGAGCGTGGCGCGGCGGTGTTGCTGAAGCAGGACGGAACGCTGGCCGACGGCATTGCCGCACTGCTGCGCGATCTGTCCGAAAATCCCGCCCGCCGCATGCAGATGGCGCAAGCCGCGCGTGCCCTGGCCAAGGTCGATGCCGCCGAGCGCATCGCCGATATCATTCTTGAGGAAGTTGTATGAAGAAGGCATGCCACTGCGCCTGCCCTGCGCGAGGCCGCGCATGATCCGTCGCCTGCACGACACCAACGACCTGGTGCGCGCATTCCCGCGCGTGCATTTCGTCGGCATCGGCGGCACCGGCATGAGCGGTATCGCCGAAGTGATGCTGACGCTGGGCTATGAAGTGTCCGGTTCGGACAACGCCGACAACGTGGCGACCCGCCGCCTGGCCAGCCTGGGTGCGCGCATCATGCGCGGCCACTCGGCGGCCAACGTGCTGGGCACCGACTGCGTTGTGGTCTCCAGCGCCATCCGCGAAGACAACCCGGAACTGATGGAAGCGCGCAGCCAGCGCATTCCGATCATGCCGCGCGCAGCGATGCTGGCCGAACTGATGCGTTTCCGCCGCGGCATCGCCGTGGCCGGCACCCATGGCAAGACCACCACCACCAGCCTCACCGCTGCGGTGCTGAGCGAAGGTGGCCTGGACCCGACGTTCGTGATCGGTGGTCAGCTGCTGGCTGCCGGTGCCAACGCCAAGCTGGGCAGCGGGCAGTGGCTGGTGGCCGAGGCCGACGAAAGCGATGGCAGCTTCCTGCGCCTGAACCCGCTGATGTCGATCATCACCAACATCGATGCCGATCATCTGGAGAACTACGGCAACGACTTCGCCCGCGTGCAGGCGGCGTTCGCCGAGTTCCTGCAGCGCCTGCCGTTCTACGGCCTGGCGGTGCTGTGCATCGACGACCCGGAAGTGGCTGCACTGGCCGCCAAGACCCCGCGCCACGTGATGAGCTACGGCATGAGCCCGCAGGCCGACGTGCGCGCCGAGAACGTGGTGCAGGAAGGCTCGCGCATGCGCTTCACCCTGCGCCTGCCGCAGGGCACCAGCCAGGAAGTGGTGCTGGCGCTGCCCGGCAAGCATAACGTGCTGAACGCGCTGGCCGCCGCTGCAGTGGGCTGGCAGCTGGGCGTGGCCCCGGATGCCATCGCACGCGCGCTGGAAGCCTTTGCCGGTGTCGGCCGTCGCTTCAACGACCTGGGCGAGGTGACCACCGCCAGCGGTGCCAAGGTCCGCATCATCGATGACTACGGTCATCACCCGAGCGAGCTGGAAGCCGTGTTCGCTGCCGCCCGCGGTGGCTGGGCCGACAAGCGCCTGGTGGTGGCCTTCCAGCCGCACCGCTACAGCCGTACCCGCGACCAGTTCGACAAGTTCGCCGCGGTGCTGTCCAGCGTCGACGCGCTGGTGCTGAGCGAGGTCTACCCGGCCGGTGAAGAGCCGATTGCCGGTGCCGACTCGCACGCGCTGGCCCGTGCCATCCGTGCGCGCGGCCGCAGCGAGCCGGTGGTGGTGGGCAAGGCCGCCGAACTGGCCAGCGTGCTGCCGGACGTACTGCAGGACGGTGACCTGCTGCTGATGATGGGGGCGGGCGATATTGGCGCCGTGGCCACCCACATCGCGGTGGAAGGCTTCAAGGGGGAGGGCGAGGCGTGAGCACGCTGACCTTCCCGCCGCTGCACGTGACCGACCCGGCCGAGTTCGGCCGCGTCGCCGTGCTGCTGGGCGGTAGCTCCAGCGAACGCGAGGTATCGCTGGATTCTGGCCGCAACGTGCTCGAAGCCCTGCAGTCACGCGGCGTCGATGCGTTTGCCGTGGACGGCATCCCTGCGCTGGCCAAGGTGCTGGCCGCCGGTGGCATCGATCGCGTGTTCAACATCCTGCATGGCCACAACGGTGGTGGTGAGGACGGCATCGTGCAGGGCTTGATGGACGCCTTCGGCGTGCCGTACACCGGCTCGGACGTGCTGGGTTCGGCGCTGAGCATGGACAAGATCCGCACCAAGCAGGTGTGGCTGTCGCTGGGCCTGCCGACCCCGCAGTACAGGAAGGTCGACGCGTCGAACGTACATGCGCTGGCGGCCGAACTGGGCCTGCCGGTGGTGGTGAAGCCGGCCAACGAAGGTTCCAGCGTGGGCATCAGCCGGGTGACCGATGATGCGGGCCTGGATGAGGCCGTGGCGCTGGCCGCGCGCTACGACGGCCAGCTGCTGATGGAGCAGATGGTGGTGGGCGACGAACTGACCGTGGCCATCCTGGGGGATGTCGCGCTGCCGTCGATCCGCATCGTGCCCAAGGGCCAGTGGTACGACTACAACGCCAAGTACATCGCCGAAGACACCCAATATCTGTGCCCGGGCCTGGACGGTGACGACGAAGAAGAAATCCGGCGCATCGCGCTGGCCGCATTCCGTGCCGCCGGTTGCCGTGGCTGGGGCCGCGTGGATGTCATGCGTGATCGCAGCAGCGGCCGCTTCTTCCTGCTGGAAGTGAACACCGCGCCGGGCATGACCAGCCATTCGCTGGTGCCCAAGGCCGCAGGCCAGGCCGGAATCAGCTTCGAAGAGCTGGTGTGGCGCGTGCTGGAACAGACCCTGGAGGCCTCGCACGCATGAACGCTGTGCTGCGCATCTTCGTCTGGCTGTTGGCGCTGTCGGTGGTTGCACTGCCGGTGGTGGCCGTGGTCAATGGCTGGGTCGGCGCCGAGCGCTGGCCGCTGGCGAAGCTGCGCGTGCATGGTGAGTTCAAGCGGGTGCCGGCCGAACAGCTGCAGCAGGTGCTGCTGCCGTACGCGCGCGCCGGCTTCTTCGCGGTCAAGCTGCAGGACGCGCAGGACGCGCTGGAACAGCTGCCGTGGGTGGAAAGCGCGCAGGTGCGCAAGCAGTGGCCGGACGTGCTGGAAGTGACCCTGGTCGAGCACAAGCCGTTCGCGCGCTGGGGCAGCGACCGCCTGGTTTCCGAGCAGGGCAAGTTGTTCCCCACGCCGAAGAAGCTGGCCGACCTGGCGCTGCCCGAACTGGATGGCCCCGACAGCCAGACAGAAGAAGTGATGAAGCTGTACAGCGACTCGCGTGCATTGTTCGCACCGGCCGGCGTCGACGTGCGCCGGGTGACGATGGATGCACGCGGCAGCTGGTCGCTGGTGCTGAGCAACGGCACCGAAGTGGTGGTGGGCCGCGACGACGCGCGCTCGCGCATGCAGCGCTTCGTCAAGGTGCTGCCGCAGCTGAACCGTCAGGACGCGCCGATCGAGCGCGCCGACCTCCGTTACACCAATGGTTTCACGCTGAGCTGGGGTACCCCGGCCACGCCGGCGAAAACGCCGGCGACCCCAGCCAGCAGGACGCAGGAAAGGACATGAATCGCAAGGGTGACAAATCGCTGATCGTTGGCCTGGACATCGGCACCTCCAAGGTGGTGGCGCTGGTGGGCGAGTATTCGCCGGGCAACCCGATCGAAGTGATCGGCATCGGCTCGCACGAGTCGCGCGGTTTGAAGCGCGGCGTGGTGGTGGACATCGAATCGACCGTGCAGTCGATCCAGCGCGCGGTGGAAGAAGCCGAGCTGATGGCCGGCTGCGAGATCCGCTCGGTGTACGCCTCGATCTCCGGCAACCACGTGCAGTGCAAGAATTCGCCGGGCATCGTGCCGATCCGTGACGGGGAAGTGACCTGGGGCGACCTGGATCGCGTGCTCGACGCGGCCAAGGCGGTGGCGATTCCGGCCGACCAGAAGATCCTGCACGCGATCCCGCGCGAGTACGTGCTGGACGACTCGCAGGAAGGCATCCGCAACCCGGTCGGCATGACCGGCGTGCGCCTGGAGGTGCACGCGCACCTGGTGGTGTGCGCGCAGTCGGCCGCGGCCAACATCAGCAAGTGCGTGCAGCGCTGCGGCCTGCAGGTGGATGATCTGGTGCTGTCCTCGCTGGCCTCCAGCGTGGCGGTGCTGACTGCTGACGAGCGCGAGCTGGGCGTGGTGCTGGTCGACATGGGCGCCGGCACCACCGACATCGCGGTGTTCGTGCAGGGTGCGATCTGCCACACCGCCTCGCTGCCGATCGCCGGCGACCACGTCACCAACGACATCGCGCACATGCTGCGCACGCCGACCCCGGAAGCCGAGCAGATCAAGGTGCGCTACGCCTGCGCCCTGGCCCAGCTGGCCACCGCCGAGGAAAGCATCCAGGTGCCGTCGGTGGGTGACCGTCCGCCGCGCCGCATGCCGCGCCACTCGCTGGCGCAGGCGGTGCAGGGTCGTTACGAGGAGATCTTCGAGATGGTGCAGGCCGAACTGCGCCGCTCCGGCTTCGAGGAACTGGTGCGCGCCGGCATGGTGCTGACCGGTGGTGCGTCGAAGATGGAAGGCGTGGTCGAGCTGGCCGAGGAAATGCTGCAGATGCCGGTGCGCGTGGGCATTCCGCAGCACGTCACCGGCCTCGGCGAAGTAGTCGGCAACCCGGTGCATGCCACCGGCGTGGGCCTGCTGCTGATGGGCAGCCAGATCGAGCATCCGCGCCGGCCGTCGCTGCCGACCGGGCGCGCTGGAAGCATGTTCAAGAAACTCAAGACCTGGTTCCGCGGCGAGTTCTGACGCGGAATCCGCAAACCTGGGCATCGCCCAGGCGCAACACCCGCAGTACCCGCATCACAAGGCAACACCGGCAACACACAACCCACACAGCCGCAACGTCGGCATGCAGCAGGACGGCAGGACGCCCGAATGCCCATGCCAGCCAAAGCGGATACAACGAGGACACGGACATGGCGCATTTTGAACTGATCGAAAAGATGGCACCCAATGCGGTGATCAAGGTGGTTGGCGTGGGCGGCGGCGGCGGCAATGCCGTGGCGCACATGGTCAACTCGGCGGTGGATGGCGTGGAATTCATCACCGCCAACACCGACTCGCAGGCCATCAAGAATTGTGGTGCCAAGCTGCAGCTGCAGCTGGGTACCAACGTGACCAAGGGCCTGGGCGCAGGCGCGAATCCGGAAGTCGGCCGCCAGGCCGCGCTGGAAGACCGTGAGCGCATCATGGACGCGCTGCAGGGTGCGGACATGGTCTTCATCACCGCCGGCATGGGCGGTGGCACCGGCACCGGCGCGGCACCGGTGGTGGCGCAGCTGGCCAAGGAAATGGGCATCCTGACCGTGGCCGTGGTCACCAAGCCGTTCCCGTTCGAAGGCCGTCGCCGCATGCAGGTGGCGCTGAAGGGCATCGAGGAACTGAGCCAGCACTGCGACTCGCTGATCACCATCCCGAACGAGAAGCTGATCACCGTGCTGGGCCGCAACGCGACCATGATCCAGGCCTTCCGTGCCGCCAACGACGTGCTGCAGGGCGCCGTGCAGGGCATCGCCGACCTGATCGTGCGTCCGGGCCTGATCAACGTCGACTTCGCCGACGTGCGCACCGTCATGTCCGAAATGGGCCTGGCGATGATGGGTACCGGCACCGCCCGTGGTGATGACCGCGCCCAGGCCGCCGCCGAAGCCGCGATCCAGAACCCGCTGCTGGACGATGTGAACCTGGCCGGTGCCAACGGCATCCTGGTCAACATCACCGCCGGTGCGGACTTCACCATGGCCGAGTTCGACGAGATCGGCCGCACCATCGATGGCTTCGCTTCCGAAGACGCCACCGTGGTGGTCGGTACCGTGCTGGATCCGGACATGCAGGACGAAGTGCGCGTGACCGTGGTCGCTACCGGCCTGAACCGCGTGTCGGCCAGCAAGACCCAGCGTCCGGGCGAGCGTGCGCCGATCAAGCTGGTCCGCAATGCCACCACCGGCCAGCCGGAATTCGGTGACTTCGACAACGGCGGCGACGCTGTGTCCAAGGCCGTCGGTGGCATGGGCCTGGGCCTGCGTCGTGCCAGCAGCGATACCGCAGCGGCTTCGGCCCCGTCGGCCCCGGCGGCTTCGGCACCGGCTGCGGCGGAACTGCCGAACGACTACCTGGACATCCCGGCGTTCCTGCGCCGCCAGGCGGACTAAGCGGGGCGGCCCGGGGTTGTCCTCCCCGGGTTGCGCCACCATGTCCTGAAAATGCGGGCGCCGGGCCAGGATGGGCCCGGCCGCCCTGCTTCATGTGCGTCCCATTGGCGCGCCGGTGCGTCCTGCCTGCTTTCAGCCGGGGTAGGGGACCTTGCGTGTTAATCTAATGTGTCACTTCCGGTCCATCCCCCATGATCCAGCAACGCACCCTCAAGAACACGATCCGCGCCACCG
This sequence comes from Stenotrophomonas sp. GD03819, assembly GCF_029841665.1. Lineage (NCBI taxonomy): Bacteria > Pseudomonadati > Pseudomonadota > Gammaproteobacteria > Lysobacterales > Lysobacteraceae > Stenotrophomonas > Stenotrophomonas sp. GD03819. Next base: position 84,446 of record NZ_JAOCEW010000003.1, on the reverse strand, counting down.
GCGTTGGCCTGCACAGCGGTGACAAGGTCTACATGACCCTGCGCCCGGCACCGGTCAACCATGGCATCGTGTTCCGCCGCGTGGACCTGGACCCGGTGGTGGAAGTGCCGGCCAAGGCCGAGCTGGTCACCGAAGTGACCCTGTGCACCGGCCTGACCTGCAACGACGCCAAGATCCAGACCGTCGAACACCTGATGTCTGCGCTGGCCGGCCTGGGTGTGGACAACATCATCGTCGAACTGTCCTCGGCCGAGCTGCCGATCATGGACGGTTCGGCCGGCCCCTTCGTGTTCCTGCTGCAGTCGGCGGGCATCGTGGAACAGGATGCGCCCAAGCGCTTCATCCGCGTGCTGAAGACCGTGGAAGTGACCGAGGGCGACAAGGTGGCCCGCTTCAGCCCGTACGAGGGCTACAAGCTGGGCTTCACCATCCAGTTCGACCACCCGATGATCCCGGCCAAGCAGTCGCGCCAGGAAATCGAGTTCTCGACGCTGGCCTACACCAAGGAAATCTCCCGCGCGCGCACCTTCGGCTTCATGCGCGACCTGGAATACATGCGCGAGCGCAACCTGGGCCTGGGCGGTTCGATGGACAACGCCATCGTGCTGGACGAGTTCCGTGTGCTCAACGAAGACGGCCTGCGCTACGCCGACGAATTCGTGCGCCACAAGATCCTCGACGCGATCGGCGACCTTTATCTGGCCGGTGGCCAGGTGCTGGGTGCCTACGAGGGCTTCAAGTCGGGTCACGCGCTCAACAACAAGCTGGTGCGCGCGCTGATGGCCGATGCCACCGCCTGGGAATGGGTCAGCTTCGACTCGCCGGCCACGCCGGATCCGGTCGAATATGGCACTCCGGCCTATGCCTGATTTCTGCAGGTTGTTGAATTGAAAGACAAAAACGCCGCCTTCCAGGGCGGCGTTGTCGTTTCAGGCATCTTCGTCGCATTCAGCATGCTTGACGCGCATCAAGGCCGGTTCGAGGTCACGGTTTTGTGAACCTGTTGGATCGGAAGCCTGAATTTAACGTAGTTTTAACAACAATCTAACGACAGGCCCCCGGATGGCAGCTAGGATGCGACCCGGCCCCCGAAATGTTTCACGCCGTGGTGACACGTGCGACGGGGAGCGGAGCCGGATGCTCCGTTGTCGTCAGGACCGCTTCTTCGGCTTCGAAGGAACGTCCTGCAGGCAAGCCAAGGCGTCGCGTAGCCCTTTGTGCGTGGCGGCTGAAACTGCGTGGGGTCCATTCCGGTTGTCGAGCGCTGGGGAGCGCGTGGGAGTGGGAGACGCAGTCTTGATGGTCACCTTGGTGGCCTTCAGCCCGATGGAACGGGCCGCGTCGAGCAACTGGGCTTCGGCAAGCCGCAACTTGGCATGCCAGACCGGGGACTCGACGAGAAAAACGAGGTGTTCCCCGTCCACATTGGCCAGCCGGCAACGGCTGCGCAGAGGTGGCGGCAACTGGGGGCGCAACTGACGGTCCAGCGCGTCGAGCCACAAGGCACGCCGCAGCGGGTTCCCGCTTTTGTCCGCCATCACCGCATCCAGCGCCGGCTTCGGCACTGACGCGGGGCGAACGCTGGATTTCGGCTCAGACATGAAAACTCACTGATGGCATTCAAAAAGATCGTAATCAAAACGCGTGAAGGACAGGCCAAATCGTCGCCCATCGCGCGTTTGCGGTTCTATTTCGAGGACCGCCCCCGCGCCCTGCTGGGCAGCGTGCTCGGGGTAGGCTGCATTATCGGCCTTGCCGGTGGCATTGGCGCCAGCGCGCTGAATGACTCCCGCCTGCAGGCCAAGGTCGAGCGCCAGGATGCGGAGCTGGCCAAGGTCAAGCGCGATGCGCAGACCCAGGTCAACGCGCTGGCGGCCCGCCTCGGCGAGCTGCAGGCCCAGGCCACACGCCTCAACGCCCTCGGCGAACGGCTGACCCAGATGGGCAAGCTGGAAGACGGCGAGTTCGACTTCAACGAGACCCCCGGCCTCGGTGACGGTGACGCCGGCGGCCCGACCAGCGACATCCCGGTCAAGGACGTCAACGCCGACTTACAGGTGCTGGAGCAGCGCTTCGCTGCTTCAGGCCGCCAGTTGTCGGTGATGGAATCGCTGATGTTCGACCACCAGCTGCAGCAGAACGCCGTGCCCTCGCGCATGCCGATCCGCAACAGCTATGTGACCTCCGGTTTCGGCACCCGTGCCGACCCGTTCGGCCGCGGTGCCGCCACCCACAAGGGCATGGACTTCCACGCCAAGGTCGGTGACCCGGTGATGGCCGTGGCCGAAGGCGTGGTCAGCTTCTCCGGCGTCAAGGGCGGCTACGGCAACGTGGTCGACGTCGACCACGGTAACGGCTACGTCACCCGCTACGCGCACAATTCGCGCCTGGTGGTGAAGGTTGGCGACCTGGTCCGTGCCGGGCAGGAAGTGGCCAAGGCCGGTTCCACCGGTCGTTCGACCGGCGCCCACGTGCACTTCGAGGTGTGGGAGAACGGCAACGTGGTCAACCCGCGCAAGTTCCTTGGCGACGGCGGCAATACGCCGGTCGGCCGCATCAGCCGCGGTTGAACCCAACGCCGGGCATGGCCCGGCGCTACCGGCACGCCGTCGGATCCCGGCGGTAGCGCGGGGCCATGCCCCGCGAGCGCGAAGCGCGGCCGCCAGGACCCCGGTCCCGGCCGCCTGGACGACCGCAAAGGGTTGAAACCCCTCACGGCCGTCCCAAGCTACAATGGGTGTTGCCATCGACAGGGCGCCAGGCGCCCTGTTTCGTTTGCGGCGGACGGATCCCAAGGGGGAGGCCGGGCGTCGTGTCCATCCAACCCGGTTCCTTCAATGATCAACAGCCTGCTTACCCGCGTATTTGGCAGTCGTAACGAACGACAGCTGCGCCAGCTCAACCGCATCGTCGCCAAGATCAATGCGCTGGAACCGGAGATCGAGAAGCTTTCCGACGAGCAGCTTCAGGCCAAGACGCCGGAGTTCAAGCAGCGCATCGCCAATGGTGAAGCCCTGGACAAGGTGCTGCCGGAAGCGTTCGCGGTCTGCCGCGAGGCCGGCCGCCGCGTGCTGGGCATGCGCCACTACGACGTGCAGCTGATCGGCGGCATGGTGCTTCACCTGGGCAAGATCGCAGAAATGCGCACCGGTGAAGGCAAGACCCTGGTGGCGACCCTGCCGGTGTACCTCAACGCGCTGGAAGGCAAGGGCGTGCACGTGGTCACCGTGAACGACTACCTGGCGCGCCGTGACGCCGCGCAGATGGGCAAGCTGTACAACTGGCTGGGCCTGAGCGTGGGCGTGGTCTACCCGGGCATGCCGCACAGCGACAAGCGCGAAGCCTACGCCTCGGACATCACCTACGGCACCAACAACGAATTCGGTTTCGACTACCTGCGCGACAACATGGCGCTGTCCAAGGCCGACCGCTACCAGCGCGGCCTGCACTACGCCATCGTCGACGAAGTCGACTCCATCCTGATCGACGAAGCGCGTACCCCGCTGATCATCTCCGGCCCGGCCGATGATTCCCCGGAGCTGTACATCCGCGTCAACCGCGTCGTGCCGAACCTGGTCAAGCAGGAAGTGGAAGACGGCGAAGGCGACTTCTGGGTCGACGAGAAGGGCAAGCAGGTGCACCTGTCCGAAGCGGGCATGGAGCACGCCGAGCAGCTGCTGGTCGAGGCCGGCATCCTCGACGGCGAGACCGAAGGCCTGTACGCGCCGCAGAACCTGACCGTGGTCCACCACCTCAACGCCGCACTGCGCGCGCACGCGATCTACCAGCGTGACGTGGACTACATCGTGCGCGATGGCGAAGTGGTCATCGTCGATGAGTTCACCGGCCGCACCCTGTCCGGCCGTCGCTGGTCCGATGGCCTGCACCAGGCGGTGGAAGCGAAGGAAGGCGTGCCGGTCCAGCGCGAGAACCAGACGCTGGCGAGCATCACCTTCCAGAACCTGTTCCGCATGTACAAGAAGCTGTCCGGCATGACCGGTACGGCCGATACCGAAGCCTTCGAGTTCCAGAGCATCTACGGCCTGGAAGTGGTGGTGATTCCGACCAACCGCCCGACCATCCGCAAGGACAGCCCGGACCAGGTGTTCCTCAACCGCAAGGGCAAGTTCAATGCGGTGCTGGCCGACATCGAAGAGTGCGCCAAGCGCGGCCAGCCGGTGCTGGTGGGTACCACCTCGATCGAAACCTCGGAAATGCTGTCCGAGCACCTGCGCAAGGCGGGCGTGAAGCACGAAGTGCTAAACGCCAAGCAGCATGACCGCGAAGCGACCATCGTCGCCAATGCCGGCCGTCCGGCGGCCGTGACCATTGCCACCAACATGGCCGGCCGTGGTACCGACATCGTGCTGGGCGGTTCGCTGGAAGCGGAAATCCACGAGCTGGGCGAAGGTGCCACCGAGGAGCAGAAGGCCGCGGTCAAGGCCGAATGGCAGAAGCGCCACGAGGCCGTCAAGGCTGCCGGCGGCCTGCACATCGTCGGTACCGAACGCCATGAATCGCGCCGTATCGACAACCAGCTGCGTGGCCGTTCGGGCCGCCAGGGTGACCCGGGTTCGTCCCGCTTCTACCTGTCGCTGGAAGACAACCTGATGCGCATCTTCGCCTCCGACTGGGTGCAGAAGGCCATGCGCATGATGGGCATGAAGGAAGATGACGTCATCGAGGACCGCCTGGTCAGCCGCCAGATCGAGAAGGCGCAGCGCAAGGTCGAGGCCCACAACTTCGACATCCGCAAGAACCTGCTGGACTTCGACGACGTCAACAACGACCAGCGCAAGGTGATCTACGCCCAGCGCGACGAGCTGCTGGACGCCGAGTCGGTGAAGGACAACGTCGACGGCATCCGCGACGACGTGATCTTCGACGTGGTGGCCCGCTTCGTGCCGCCGAACTCGATCGACGAGCAGTGGGACCTGCGTGGCCTGGAAGCGACCCTGGAGTCGGACTTCGGCCTGCAGATGTCGCTGACCGACCTGGTCAAGTCGCACGAAGAGCTGGACGCCGAAGCCATCGCTGCCAAGGTGCAGGAACGCGTCAACCAGCACTTCGCCGAGAAGGAAGCCGGCGTGGGCGAAGAGACCATGCGCGCGCTGGAGAAGCACGTGATGCTGACCGTGCTGGACCAGAGCTGGAAGGAGCACCTGGCCCGCATGGATTACCTGCGCCAGGGCATCTACCTGCGTGGTTACGCGCAGAAGCAGCCGAAGCAGGAGTACAAGAAGGAAGCCTTCGAACTGTTCTCGGACATGCTGGAGAACGTCAAGCGCGAAGTGGTGACCCTGCTGTCGCGCGTGCGCATCCGCAGCGACGAGGAAGTGCAGGCGCTGGAAGCGGCCGAACGCCAGCAGGCCGAAGCCCGCCTGAGCCAGTCGCAGTTCCAGCACCAGGACGTGGGCGGCTACAGCGCCGACGAGGAAGCCGCGCAGGTGCAGGCTGCCCAGCAGGGCAACGCACAGGTGCAGCGCGACGAGCCGAAGATCGGCCGCAACGATCCATGCCCGTGCGGCAGTGGCAAGAAGTACAAGCACTGCCACGGCCAGCTGAGCTGACCCCGAAGAGCCCCGCGAAAGCGGGGTTCTTCTTTTATGGCGGCTGTTTCGCAGGGCTGATCCGGCCGGATCCGAGATTGCACGGGCCGCCCTGTTCTGGGCATGCTTCCTCCATGCCTTCCCCCACCCGATCGATCCACGTTGTGGCCGCCGTCATCACCGACGCCCGTGGCCGCGTGCTGCTCAACCGCCGTACCGAGAACCGCGACATGGCTGGCCTGTGGGAATTCCCCGGCGGCAAGCGCGAATCCGGCGAGACCTCCGAGCAGGCCCTGGTGCGCGAGCTGCGCGAGGAACTGGGCATCGAGGCCGATGTCGGCGAGTGGCTGATGGACGTGCCGCAGCGCTATCCGGACAAGCACCTGACCCTGGAAGTGCGCCACGTGCGCAGCTGGAAGGGAACCCCCCGCGGCCGTGAAGGGCAGGCGATCACCTGGGTGGCGCCGGACAAGCTGGGCCGCTATTCAATGCCGCCGGCAGACCTGCCGGTGGTGGCCGCCCTGCGCCAGCCCGACAGCTACCTGATCACCCCGGCGCCGGCCGATGATGAGGGCGGCATGCAGCATTGGCACGAACAGCTGCAGCGCGCGGTGGCCGCGGGCCAGCAGCGCATCCAGCTGCGCTTGCCGACGGCGCATCCGCAGCGCCAGGCGATGGTCGAGCAGGCCCTGCGCGCGCATCGTCGCAGCGGCGTGCAGTGGCTGCTCAACCGCGATATCGAGCTGGCACGCGCACTGGGCGTGGGCGTGCATCTGGGCAGCGAACAGCTGCTGGAGCTGTCGCAGCGTCCGCTGCCCGAAGGCCAGCTGGTGGCCGCGTCCTGCCATGACCTGCAGCAGCTGCAGGCCGCACAGCAGTTGGGCTGCGACTTCGCCGTGCTGGGTCCGGTGCAGGCCACGGCCAGCCATCCCGATGCCGTGCCGCTGGGCTGGGATGCCTTCGCCGAGCTGCGTGCGCAGGTGTCACTGCCGATCTACGCGCTGGGTGGCATGGGCAGTGGCCACATCAGTGAGGCGCGTCGCCATGGTGGGCAGGGCATCGCCGCCATTCGTGCGCTGTGGCCGGCGTGATGTCAGGGTCGGATCATCGCAACGCGGGGCTCTGACCCTCCCGATCACAACGTGATCCAGAAACACCCGTACTGCCGTCGCAACCCCAGCACCGTCGAAGCGCGCGACACGCTGCCGGGCAAGGTCTGTTCCAGGCGCAGGCCGATCGGATGCCGCGCCACAGAGGCCACAGAGTCGGATCCCTGCGCAGCAGGGCTCTGGCCCTCATCCTGCGATTGCGGCAGCGCCTGCGAGGGATACACCGGCACCACGTCCACCAATGGCCGCCGCGCCAACGATTCCAGTTGGCCGAGGATGCGCTGCGCACCCGCATCAGAGACCGCGCCCCACAGGTACAGCGAGGACAGCCGGTTCACATCGTTGCTGAGGATGCCAGTACGCAGCGCATCCACCAGTTCGCTCAGTCGCCGCGGGCAGCGTGCCCCCAGGGTGTCGCGCTGCAGGGTGTTGCCGGCGGGCGCAGGCGGCGGCAGCCGCGACTGCGCACCCAGGCTGTCGCAGGGACGGTCGGTATACACGCTCTGGCCCTGGGCATCGGTACAGCGGTTCAGGCGCGTGGACTGCGCCTGGGCGACGCTCGACAGCACGCACAGCGGCAGCAGCAACAGCAGGAAGGAAAGCCGGATCATTCCTGCAGGGTAGCGCCGATCACGCTTGCGCGTCGTGCTCTCAGCCCTGCAGCAGCTTCAGCACCGAGGTGGTCGGCTTGGCCAGGTTCAGGGTGTAGAAGTGCAGGCCGGGTGCGCCGCCCTCGATCAGGCGCTGGCACAGCCGGGCCACCACTTCAGTGCCGAATGCACGCACTGACTCCGCGTCATCGCCATAGGCCTGCATCTTGCGGCTGATCCAACGCGGAATCTCCGCACCACATTGTTCGGAGAAGCGACGCAGCTGGCTGAAGTTGGCAATCGGCATGATGCCGGGGGTGATCGGTACCTGCACGCCCAGCCGCCGTACTTCGTCGACGAAATGGAAGTACGCGTCCGGGTTGAAGAAGTACTGGGTGATCGCCGCATCGGCACCGGCATCGATCTTGGCCTTGAAGTGCTTCAGGTCGGCCAGTGCGTCGGAGGCCTGCGGATGCGTTTCTGGGTACGCGCCTACTTCGATATGGAACGCATCGCCGTGCTCGGCGCGGATGAAGTCGATCAGTTCGGCGGCATAGCGCATGTCGCCGGGAAAGCCCATGCCCGACGGCAGGTCGCCGCGCAGCGCGACCAGGCGGCGGCAGCCGATGGCGCGGTACAGCTTGAGCAGCTCGCGGATTTCCTGGCGGGTGCCGCCCACGCACGACAGGTGCGGCGCGGCATCGAAACCGTGGTGCTGGTTGAGATGGCGCACGGTTTCGGAGGTGTAGCTCAGGGTCGAGCCACCAGCGCCGAAGGTACACGACACGTACTCGGGACCGTAGTCCTTCAGCTTGGCCGCGGCGCGGTCCAGCTGGCTGCGCTGTTCGTCGGTCTTGGGCGGATAGAACTCGAAGCTGATGGCAGTCATGGCACGGGCGGTGGCGGCGGGTGCGGGTCAGTATATCGCTTCATCAAGATGGATGTTTGACGGCTGCGTGAGGGCAGGCCATCCGTGGCACGCGACCGTTCGCCCAGGTGTCCGGCCGTTGCTCCGAAATCGTAACCGGGGGCACTGGCCCGGCGGCACGCTGTTCCCATCCCGGCACCACCCACCCGACGAAGGAGCAGACGATGAAGATCTTCCTGGCACTGTGGTACGCAATGAAGGCCTTGGCCCGGCTGGCGATGATCGGCATGGCGATGGCCGTGCTTGGCTCCGGTCCGGCCCATGCGGCGGCCGCCACAGGCACCGGCAAGGTGCAGGTCGAGGTGGTCGGCAAGGGCCGTCCGCTGCTGATGATCCCCGGTCTCAACAGCAGCGCCGAGGTCTGGCGCGAGACCTGCCTGGCGCTGAAGGACGTGCAGTGCCATCTGGTGCAGCTGCCCGGCTTTGCCGGCGCCGCAGCCGCCGATCCGCGCCCGGCCGACTTCCTGCCGGCCATGCGCGGGCAGCTGCTGGCCTACCTGCATGACCGGCACCTGGGCCCGGTGGTGGTGATCGGACACAGCCTGGGTGGCCTGCTGGGCCTGCAGATGGCGCAGGCCGAGCCGGCGGCGGTCAGCGCCCTGGTAGTGGTCGATGCACTGCCGTTTCTGCCAGCCGCGCGTGACCCGAAGGCCACCGCAGACAGCGTGCGGCCGATGGCCGACCAGCTGCGCAAGGGCATGCTCGCTGCCGACGCCGCGCAATGGCAGGCGCAGTTGAAGGCGGGCCTTCCGGGCATGACCCGTGATCCGCAGCGCCAGGCCGAGCTGGGCCGCTGGGGCGAAGGCAGTGACCGCCAGACCACCGCCGATGCCATGCATGCGGTGATGACCACCGACCTGCGCGACAGCATCGCCTCGATCAGCGCACCGACGCTGGTGCTGGGCAGCTGGACCGGTTACCAGCCGATGGGCGGCACCGAGGCCAGCACGCGCGCGGTGTTCCAGGCCCAGTACGCGAAGCTTCAGGGCGTGCAGATTGCGATGAGCGCACAGGGGTTCCACTTCCTGATGTGGGATGATCCGCGCTGGCTGCAGGAGCAGGTGCAGCGTTTCCTCGCCGCGCACCCCTGACCCTTGTCCTCGCCGAGAGCCCGCATGGACGCCACTACCTCATCCCGCCGCTTCTGGACGCTCAATGCACTGGCATGGGCGGGTTATGCGATGTACGGGCTGTGGGCGGGGATGCGGATCGGCGGCGGCGTGGTGTTCAGCGGCATCGTGTTGATCACCGTCAGCGTGGCCGCCTGCCTGTGGCTGTGCAGTGGCATGCTGCGCGCGGTGGCGCTGCGCCAGCGCTGGTGGGAGGGGAGCCTGGGCAGCCTGGTGTTGAAACTGGCCGCCGGTGTGGTGGCCGGTGCCAGCGTCGCACAGGCGATGACGGCGGCGCTGCTGCTGCCGGCGCTGGCACTGGGCTGGGTGCAGCTGCCCGGTGGCCACGCGGATTACCGATGGTCTTCGCTGCTGGTGTACTGGATGAACACCGCGCTGTTCCTGCTGATGTGGACCGGCCTGTGGGCCGGCCTGCACGGTCTGCGCCGGGCGCGCCACAGTGAACTGGCCCGGCTGCGAGCCGAAGCCGAACGCAGCGCACTGGAGCGCGATGCACTGCGCGCACGGCTCAACCCGCACTTCATGTTCAATGCGCTGAACAACCTGCGCGCGCTGATCCTGGAAGATCCCGAGCGTGCGCGTGACATGGTCACCCGCCTGTCGCGCACGCTGCGCCAGGCGCTGGCGCACAACCGCAGTGAGCAGGTCACGCTGGCCGAAGAACTGGCGGTGGTGGACGACTATCTGGCGATCGAGGCCATCCACTTCGAGCAGCGCCTGCAGGTAGCTCGGCGCATCGATGCTGACGCCCTGCAGGCGCAGTTGCCGGCGATGGCGCTGCAGCTGCTGGTGGAGAATGCGATCAAGCACGGCATTGCCAGCCGCCCCGGTGGTGGCGAGGTACAGATCCAGGCCACGCTGGACGACGATGTATTGCGACTGCAGGTGGACAACCCGCCGGGCAGCGCCGGCGAGCCTGCCCATGGGCATGGCGTCGGCCTGACCTACCTGCATGCGCAGCTCGGCACGCAGGGGCGTTTCACGCTGCAACCGGTCGGCGACCGCATGCAGGCCCTGCTGGAGATTCCACAATGAGTGCCATGCTGCGTGTGTTGATCGTTGATGATGCGCGGCTGGCGCGGCAGGAGCTGCGTACGCTGTTGTCGGCGCTGCCATGGGTGCAGTGCGTGGGTGAGGCCGACGATGTGCCTGCCGCGCGCGAGGCGATCGCCACGCTGGCGCCGGACCTGGTGCTGCTGGACGTGCAGATGCCTTCCGGCAGTGGTTTCGATGTGCTGGACGGCCTGGAGACGGTGCCTGCAGTGGTGTTCGTCACCGCCTACGACACCTACGCCGTGCGCGCGTTCCAGGCCAATGCGCTGGATTATCTGGTGAAGCCTGTCGAGGCGCCACGCTTGCTGGAGGCGCTGGAGCGGGCGCGCCAGCGCGAGGTGGTGGCGGGCGAAACGCGGGAGCCGCGCAGCACACTGGGCGCGCAGGACCAGGTGTTCGTGCGCGAGGGAGAACGCTGCTGGTTCGTGGCGGTCTCCGAGATCCGCCGGCTGGTGGTGGATGGCAATTACACGCGGCTGTGGTTCCGCGACCAGAACGCCTTGCTGACCCGCAGCCTGAGCGCGTTGGAAGCACGCCTGCCGCAGGATCTGTTCTTCCGTGCCAACCGTAATACGCTGGTCAACCTGCGCCGCATTCGTGGCGTGACGCCCAGCATCGCAGACGGCTACGACCTGACGCTGGATGACGGCAGCGAGGTGGAAGTGTCGCGGCGGCAGGCACGTGAACTGCGCGAGCGGATGGCGTTGTAGCTGCCGCTACAGCTCGGCACTGACCGGGCTGGTGATGAAGCCCCACAGCAGGCGTGCCATTACGGCGGGTGAGCGTGCCTGCCCGCGCGCATAGGCCAGCAGCGCATCCAGCCGCGGGCGGTCATAGAGGTGGCCGGCCAGCAGTACCGCATGCACGCGACGGGTATTGGCGGTGTCGTGCAGCGGGTTGCCATCAAGCAGCACCAGGTCTGCGGCTTTGCCGACTTCGACGCTGCCATGCGATGCCTGTAACTGCAGATGACGCGCGGCCTGCAGCGTGGCTGCGCGCAGCACGTCGGCCTGGCTCAGGCCGGCGTGCCGCAGCCACTGCAGTTCATCGTGGTAGCGGAAGCCGCCCAATCCGGTATCGGTGCCGACCAGCACGGTGACGCCGGCACGATGCGCCGCACCGGTCAGTGCCAACCCATGCTCGAAGTAGGTCTTCAGTGCGTCTTCGCCGCGTCGGCCGGGATAGCGCGCCACGGTGGCCTGCAGGTCATCACGCCACGCCCAGCGTGAGAGCGGGTCCAGATAGGCCAAGCGCGGATCGTTGACGAAGGCGGGGTCGCGTGCACGTGCATCTTCTTCGCGGGTGACATGCGTTGGAACGAATGCTGCAGCACTGGCCTGCATCAAACCGAACGCTTTGCTGCAGAGCGCGGGCTGATAGCTGGCCACCATGCGTTCGGCCAGTCCAGTCGGGTCGTCGCCGTCAAGCGCGCCACCGCGCCATGCCACCGCGTTGTCGAAGCAGTGGCGCACGAACAGATGGGCGTGTTCGAAGCTTCGCTGGCCTGCCTGCACCGCGTCTTCCAGAGGCACAGCCCTGGGCAGGTGGCCGACCAGTGGACGGTGCAGCTGCCGTGCCTCGGTGGCCAGCCGCTGGTAGGTATCCGCACGCAGCTTGTTGTAGACCTTCAACGCGTCGACGCCACGGGCGCTGTACGCGTGCGCCCGCAATGCGGCTGCCTCTGGCGAGAGTGATGGATCCTCGAAATAGAAGCTGGCGATCTGCACGAAGCGGGGTGTGACCTGTTGCCCTGCGATGGCCTGTGCAGTCCAGCGGCGCTTGTCAGCCACGCAGGCGATCAGCGGGTCGGTAGCCTGTGGGCAGTCCATCATGTCGCGGGTGCCGGTGATGCCGTTGGCCAGCATCAACGGGAACTGCAGCTGCGGTGACAGCTGCAGTGCATGGGTGTGCATGTCCCAGAAACCGGGCAGCAGCCAGCGGCCACCGGCATCGAGCACCGGCAATGTGGTGTCCCGTGGAGCTTTGCCAATGGCAGTGATCGTGCCGTCGCGCACTGTCACTGTGGTGGGGGCGCTGACCTGGCCACGCGCGACGTCCACCACCCGCGCGTTGACGATCACGCGGCTGTTGCCCGGCTCGGGCAACGGCGGTGCCGACAGCGGCCAGAGCAGAGCGGCGGCGAACAGCAATGGCGGCGCCAGCAGGAGGATGGCCAGAACGATCGGCCATCGCCGACGGTGGGCGGAACGGGGCAACGCGCGTGCTGCATCCATGAGCCGGCAATCCTTGCATTGGGTCGTCCGCAGGGTGCTGCAAGCCGGACACGGGCGCCAGTGACCATCGGCATCTGGCCCTGCCTGGCTCCGGGGCGGTTACCCTGTGCGGTGGAACTCCTGATCACGCCCTGCCATGTCCATCGTCCTCACCGATTTCGCCCGTCCCCGCCTGTTCCCGCGCGTGCCGCGCGGCAACACCATCCAGGACTGCACTGCCGAGCAGTTCGAGGCACACCTCAATGCGCACGCACCGCTGAAGGTGCTCGACGGCTACGCGCCGTTCTGCAAGTTGTTCGTCTATGAGAACTGGACCAGCACGCGCTGCCTGACGGTGCCGGTCACCGAGGACAACCGCCATCTGCTGCGCAGCGGCTACGAAGCGCGCAACCGTGAGGAACTGCCGGTACTGGTGCGCTGGTTCGAGGGTGTGGAGTCCCCGCGCGCGAACTACCTGGTGGTGATCCTGTACAGCGCCGGGCAGCTGGCGAGGGAAGGTTCACCGATCGAGGCCGACTGGGGCATCGTCGGCTGCATCTACACCGCCGAACCGGAAGAGGTGCCGATGGCGCCGATCACGATGATGCGCAATGCGCTGGGCGTGGAGGAGGGCGGTTCCGGTGTACCGCTGGACCGGGAGGCCTACCGGCGCTCGGTGGCGTTCTGGGAGAACAACGCCAACTGGCGGCCCTGAGCCCACGCTGTGGCCGGACAGCCGGCATGTGAACAGGGTGACGGCAGTGGAGCGCTACCATGGCGGTGAATCAACGCAGGGAGCACAGGGATGGATGTTCGACGTTGGATGCCGTTTGCATGGGTCGCCGCAGGCCTGTTGGCCGCAAGTGAAAGCTCGGCAGCAAAGTACGATGCCGGCGCTGCCTGTGGGGCCCTGTCCGACGTGACGCAGATCCGCGACGCGGGCGTGGGGTCACTGCAGGCTCAGGCAACCTCGGGGCGTTGCACGTTCCATGTGGAAGCGGATGACGCAGCAGCGCTTTCGCGTCAGCAGTCATTGCTCCAGAGCGTGTCGGCGATTGCCTGTGGTGGGCCAGCCACCACCCGGCCTTCGCAAGGGGCTGCGGGCTTCGACCTGCAGATGCCTGCCCGTTGCCCGCTCTCTTCCAGCACGCCGTTGATTGCCCGGGAAGGAGGCTGGCACCAGCGGCGGCTCTCGTCGGTCCCGGCGTATCCCGCGGCCGCCATGCGCGAAGCCCAGCAGGGCGGTGTCGAGCTGATGCTGCTGCTGGATGCACAAGGCAAGACCCAGGCGATCATCCTGTCCCGGTCCAGTGGGTACCCACTGCTCGATGCGGCGGCGCTCAAGCACGCGCGCGACTGGCGTTATGAGCGTGAAGCGGCGGGCAAGGCGCCAGACATGAGCCTGATACGCGGAACGGTCACGTTCAAGCTCAACTAGGGCATATGCAGGGCGGGCTCGGCCTTCCACTCCCACCAGCGGTAGTGGTACTCGCGCTCGGTCGCGCTCCATTGCCGCGCGCAGCAGGTGCACGTCAGCCGGTAGCATTCGCCCCAGCCATCCTCCGCTTCGCCCCGTGCACGCAGCTGCACGTGACCTTGTTCCAGCAGCGGCTCGGGGCTGAAGAACACATAGGAAGGGTAGAGCGCACACAGGCAGCCTTCGCGCGCCTGCCAGTAGCGCAGCCGTTGCAGGGCCGCCTTGAGGTGAGCCTGGTTGCTGATCAGCATGCCGCCAAGGGCGACGCCCTGGCAGCTGCGTTCAATCGTATCCACATGCGCGCTCAACGCCTCCAGGGATGCGGGAGTGAACAATCGGGCGACGGTGCGTGCGGCATCGGTGATGCGCGTTGCGTCGCGCGACAACAGGTCCTGCAGCAGCACGTCGGCCTGCGCATCGTCGAGCCGGGGAATCGGCGCTGCAGACCACGGCCAGCGCATCAGCGTGACTTGCCGATGGCAGCGTAGTGGCCGGCGGTGAGGCGCAGCAGGTCAGCCGGCGCCAGTTCCACTTCCAGGCCGCGGCGACCGGCGCTGACATGCAGCGCGGGCAATGCCTGCGCGCTGGCGTCCAGGAAGGTGCGCAGGCGCTTCTTCTGCCCGAGCGGGCTGATGCCACCGACCAGGTAACCCGTCGCGCGCTGTGCGGCGTCGGCGGCGGCCATCTCGCACTTCTTGCAGCCGGCCGCTTCGGCCAATGCCTTCAAGTCCAGCTGGCCGGCCACCGGCACGATCGCCACCAGCAGTTCGTGTGCCTCGGTGCTGGCCAGGAGGGTCTTGAACACCTGGGCCGGATCGAGACCGAGCTTGTCGACGGCTTCGCCGCCATAGGATTCGGCGTGGGCGTCGTGCACGTAGCTGCGCACGGTGTGGGCGATCTTCTCGCGCTTGAGCAGGTTGATGGCCGGGGTCATGGGGACATCGTAGCGTGGGGCGGGGGTGTTGCCTTGACCGAGGCTCGCCTGAGGGCGAGGACTGGACGCAACCGCGTTATTAGATACCTGCCCAAGCTGGCTTGGATACAGCTGTCGGCATCCACGGGTAGTGGTTCGTGTCAGTCACAAAGTTGGAGCTGAAATGATATCGGTGCCCCCAGAATTCAATGGAATCAACACTCTCAAGCGGAGTGTTGAGATTTGATATGTTTAAGCTCCAAAATGGGTTATCAACGTTTGTGATGAAGGACGCGTTGGCGCTTTCGGACTTGACCAATTCACCCAGAGTTAGTCTGTCCTCATGAAGGAGCGCCACTTCCCTTTCTGCCTTCTTGGCGATTTCTGTGAAGTCACTGAAGATGGGTTCTATCCCGTCGGAGAGATTTTTCTGATGGAATATAATGCTAATCTTTTGATCGAATACGACGTCGTGATTATGAGATATGTTTCCAAATGCTGGTATTTCGCTTACGCAAATGCACGCATTTCTAATGCCGTCATATTTCTTTAGCATTTCCTCGGTTCGGAATTTCCCGAGTTGATAAGAAAAGTAATGTGTTCCGAATTGATTCTTTTCCAGTAGTGGGGTTTTGAAGCCAATTTCGGTGCGAACCCATTGTTGATCTTGGCTCTGGAAAAGTGATATCTCGACTACCTCGTTCTTGATTGACGAAAGCTTTTTGTACCACTCGCTGTCATTGTTTGTAGGAGTTGCACTGGATATTGCGTTGATTCGATCAATGCATGTTTCAATTTCGAGAAGTACGTGTTTTGTATTTTGCTTTATGAGATCGAGGTCGTCTTTTTTTAACGGCCTGAAATGCGCAAGTGAATTTCTTACTGTGCCGATTTCATTTAATTTGTTTAGTATAATCTGTTTCGTCGCCTTGAAATAGGGCGCGAAATGCTTCCAGTATGCGTCGGATGTTATTATTGTTGTGAGCTCTCCGCTGTTTAAGTAGAGCATTGGGGAGCTTACCTCGTATCCGAGATAGCCATGCTCGCGTGCTTGAGCTAAACGCTTCTTTGTCTCGCTTTTAATGGTTGAGTTGCCTGAGATGGCGGCATTATCCCATTTCTCGCCGAGCTCCTTCTTCAGAATTATGTAGGCGAAAATTCTAAGTGAATTCTCGAATCTGAAAAGAATGTTTAGAGCTTCATAGTAGTAGAGGTCGAGCCAAGTGGGTGGCACTCGGACGCTGTTTCCCTCAATTTCTGTAGCTTCTCTCCATTGCATCGTGATTCTTCCTTAGGCTTATCTAGGTGATGTCAATCATAGATTCAACAGCATTGATGTGTAAAAAAACGGGCGCCCGAAGGCGCCCGTTCCGTGTGTTGCATGCTCCGGTGGTGCAGGCCGCTGGCCGGCACCCCGCAGGCATCAGTAGCGGTAATGGTCCGGCTTGAACGGGCCTTCCACCGGCACGCCGATGTAGTCAGCCTGTTCCTGGCTCAGGGTGGTCAGCTTCACGCCGATCTTTTCCAGGTGCAGGCGGGCCACTTCTTCGTCCAGCTTCTTCGGCAGCAGGTAGACCTTCTTCTCGTAGCTGTCCTTGTTCGCCCACAGGTCGATCTGTGCCAGGGTCTGGTTGGCGAAGCTGTTGGACATCACGAAGCTCGGGTGGCCGGTGGCGCAGCCCAGGTTCACCAGGCGGCCTTCGGCCAGCAGGAAGATCGCGTTGCCGTTCGGGAAGATGTACTTGTCCACCTGCGGCTTGATGTTGACGTGCTTGATGCCGGCGAACGACACCAGCGCATCGACCTGGATCTCGTTGTCGAAGTGGCCGATGTTGCAGACGATGGCCTGGTCCTTCATCGCGCTCAGGTGCTCGATGCGGATGATGTCCTTGTTGCCGGTGGTGGTGACGTACAGGTCGGCACGGCCCAGGGTCGATTCGATGGTGTTGACCTCATAGCCTTCCATCGCCGCCTGCAGGGCGCAGATCGGGTCGATCTCGGTGACGATCACGCGCGCGCCATAGGTACGCAGCGAGGCGGCGCAGCCCTTGCCCACGTCACCGTAGCCGCAGACCACGGCCACCTTGCCGGCCAGCATCACGTCCATCGCGCGCTTCAGGCCATCGGCCAGCGACTCGCGGCAGCCGTACAGGTTGTCGAACTTGCTCTTGGTGACCGAGTCGTTGACGTTGATCGCCGGAATCAGCAGGGTGCCGGCCTGGGCCAGCTGGTACAGGCGGTGCACGCCGGTAGTGGTCTCCTCGGAGACGCCCTTCCAGTCCTTGACCACGCGGCCCCAGTAACCCGGGCGCTCCTTGGCGACGCGCTTGAGCAGGTTCTTGATGACCTGTTCTTCGTGCGAGGACGAGGCGGTGTTGACCCAGTCGCTGCCGTTTTCCAGCTCGTAGCCCTTGTGGATCAGCAGGGTCACATCACCGCCGTCGTCCACCACCAGCTCCGGGCCGGTCAGGGTGCCGTCGGCCAGGGTGAAGGTCAGCGCGTCCAGGGTGCAGTCCCAGTACTCTTCCAGGGTCTCGCCCTTCCACGCGAACACCGGGGTGCCGGTGGCGGCGATGGCGGCGGCCGCGTGGTCCTGGGTCGAGAAGATGTTGCACGAGGCCCAGCGCACGTCGGCGCCGATGTCCTTCAGGGTCTCGATCAGCACCGCGGTCTGGATGGTCATGTGCAGCGAACCGGTCACGCGCACGCCCTTCAGCGGCAGGCTGGCGGCATGCTTGCGACGGATCGACATCAGGCCCGGCATTTCGTGCTCGGCGATGTCCAGTTCCTTGCGGCCCCAGTCGGCCAGCGTGATATCGCGGATCTTGTAATCACCTTCGGTGGAGAAGGTCTTGGCAACAGCGTTCATTCGTGTGCTCCGGTTGTGGACGAGCGGGTGCTCGCATCTAGCCGGGCGCCGTTGTTACAAAGCCACCTTACCGAGCCTGGCCGGGCCTCGTGGGATCCGGTCGCAGCGCCCCTCGGCAGGGGAGAACCCCCATTATATCGCGGCCCCGCCATGACATCGGAACGACCCAACCATCGGCAGATGGGATCGCGTGCACAGACTGTTAAGGTCGGTGTTTTCACGCATCACACAGGTGGAACGATGAGCATGCACGCGCGCCGCACACGGCGCTGGACCGGCTTGGTCCTGTCGATGGGACTGCTGGCGGTGGCCCCGCTGGCCTGGGCGGCAGCGCCGCAGCCTGCGGCCGCACAGGCCCAGGGCGTCAACGGCTATGAACTGCCGTCGGCCGCGCTGCAGGCGGTGGTGGACGCGCCCCGTGCGCCCTCGTTGTACCTGTCGCCACGCCGCGACGTGGCCGCGATGATGCAGATGCCGTCGCTGCCTTCGATCCAGGTGGTGGCGCAGCCGGAACTGAAGCTGGCCGGCCTGCGCATCAACCCGCGTACGTTCTCCGACAGCCGCTTCAGCTTCGGCGAGAAGCTGTGGCTGATGCACGTGGCCGACGGCAAGGAACGGCAGATCAGCGGCCTGCCGGCCAAGCTGTCGATCGCCAGTGTGATGTGGTCGCCGGACCAGAAGTGGCTGGCCTTCAACCAGGTCGATGCCGCCAGTGGCGCCAATGAACTGTGGCTGGTGGACGTGGCCGGTGGCAGTGCCCGCCGTCTGGTTGCCGGCCTGAACACGGTGATCGGCAGCGGCTACCAGTGGCTGCCGGACAGCCGCGGCCTGGTGGTGTTCACCCGCCCTGCCAGCCTCGGTGCGGCCCCGGCCGCCGACGGCATTCCGACCGGCCCGGCCGTGCAGCAGACCCGCCAGGGCGGCGGCGTGGTGTCGATCCGTACCTACCAGGACCTGCTGAAGAACGAGGCCGACGCCCGCCAGTTCGATTACTACGCCACCACCCAGCCGATGGAAGTCAGCCTGGATGGCAGCACCCGCGCGATCGGCGCGGCCGGCATCTTCATGGGCTTTGCAGTGTCGCCGGATGGCCGCTTCGTGCTGCGCCAGCCGGTGCAGCGGCCGTACTCCTACGTGGTGCCGGTGAGCAGTTTCCCGCGCCGCATCGAAGTGATCGACCGTGCCAGCGGCAAGCTGGTGCACACCGTGGCCGTGCGTCCGCTGGTGGAAGGCCTGCCGACCGGCAACGACGCCGAAGTGACCGGCGTGCGCGACATCAGCTGGCGGGGTGATGCCGATGCCACCCTGGTCTGGGCCGAGGCACAGGACGGTGGTGATCCGAACCGGGAGGCCAAGGTGCGCGATGCGGTGCTGATGCAGGCCGCGCCGTTCGACAAGCCGCCGGTCACCCTGGCCCAGCTCGGCAGCCGTCTGGTGGGTATCAACTGGGGCCGTGGCGACCTGGCCCTGCTGACCGAGTCGTGGTGGAAGACGCGCAAGACCAGGACCTGGCTGATTGCCCCGGACAATGCCGGTGCCGAGCCGCGCCTGCTGTGGGATCGTGACGCGCAGGACCGCTATTCCGATCCGGGCCGTCCGCTGTTGTCCAGCGACGACCGCGGGCGCTCGCTGCTGCAGACCACCGCCGATGGCAGCAGCCTGTACCTGGCCGGTGCCGGTGCATCGCCGGAGGGCGACCGCCCGTTCGTGGACCGCTTCGACATCTCCACGGGCAAGGCCACCCGCCTGTTCCACTCGCAGGCGCCCAGCTACGCCGCGCCAGTGGCGCTGCTGGACGACCGGGGCAGCTCGCTGCTGCTGAGCCGTGAAAGCCCGGATGAGCCGGCCAACTTCTATGTGCAGTCGCTGGCCGATGCCGGTGCCGCACCGCGCGCGCTGACCCATTTCGCCCATCCGCTCCCGCAGCTCAAGGGCGTGCAGAAGGAGCAGATCCGCTACAAGCGCAAGGATGGCGTCGACCTGACCGCGACCCTGCTGCTGCCGCCGGGTTACGACCCGAAGCGCGATGGTCCGCGTCCGCTGCTGATGTGGGCCTACCCGGGTGAGTTCAAGAGCGCGGCGGCGGCCAGCCAGGTGACCGATTCGCCGTACCGCTTCAATGCGGTCAGCTACTGGGGCCCGCAGGCGTTCCTGGCCAAGGGCTATGTGGTGCTGGCCAGTCCGTCGATGCCGATCATCGGTGAGGGCGACAAGGAGCCGAACGACACCTACATCGAACAGCTGGTGGCCAACGCGCAGGCCGCGGTGGATGAGGTGGTGCGTCGTGGCGTGACCGATCGCGATCACATCGCCATCGGCGGCCATTCCTACGGCGCGTTCATGACCGCCAACCTGCTGGCGCACACCCGCCTGTTCAAGGCCGGCATCGCGCGCAGCGGTGCCTACAACCGCACGCTCACCCCGTTCGGTTTCCAGGCCGAGGAACGCAACTACTGGCAGGCGCAGGACGTCTACCAGAAGATGGCGCCGTTCAATTATGCCGACAAGATCAAGGATCCGATCCTGTTCATCCATGGCGTGGACGACAACAACTCCGGCACCTTCCCGATCCAGAGCGAGCGCATGTTCGCGGCGGTGAAGGGCCTGGGGGGTACCGCGCGGCTGGTGATGCTGCCGAACGAATCGCATGCCTACCGCGCACGCGAATCGATCATGACCATGCTGGCCGAGAGCGAGCGCTGGCTGGAGCAGACCATCGGCCCGGCCGAGCAGGGCAAGGCGAAGAAGAAGCGCTGACTAGTGTGACGGCGGCCCCCGCAACGGGGCCGCCTGTGCGGCTGCGCCGCCGCCCGAGCATGGGCTCGGGCGCTACACGGTGTCACGCGCCACGACGCTTGTAGAGCCGAGCCCATGCTCGGCTGCGTCCGTCATGGATACGTGCAGATGAAACCATTTTTGCATCGCAGCACGACGCCCGTTCTGGTTTAGGCTTGGTGCCTGGATCCGTTGACCGAGGCCTGTGCGTCGCCGATGAACGAGTACCGCAGCAGCATCGAGTTTGCTTCTCCCGATCTTCCGCTTCGCGATGACGTGCGCCGGCTCGGCGCGCTGGTCGGTGACCTGCTGGTGGAACAGGTGTCCGCCGCGTTTCTCGACGACGTCGAAGACGTGCGCACCCGCGCCATCGCCCGCCGCGAGAATCAAGCTCCATTGTCGGAGCTGGCCGATGGCCTGGCCGGGCGCACGCCGCAGCAGGCCGAAACCATGGTGCGTGCGTTCAGCACGTACTTCCAGGTGGTCAACATCGCCGAGCGCGTGCATCGCATCCGCCGTCGCCGTGACTATCAGCGCGCCGGTACCGCAGGTGCACAGCCTGATGGCCTGCAGGACGCGCTGCAGCACCTGAAGGCGCAGGGCGTGGGCCTGGACGAACTCGCGCAGTGGCTCCCGCGCATCGACATCGAACCGGTGTTCACCGCGCACCCGACCGAGGCGGTGCGCCGCGCGCTGCTGGAAAAAGAGCAGCTGATGGTGGCCAGCCTGGTCGACAACCTCGACGGCCAGCGCACGCCAGGTGAGGCCGCGGCCGACGCCGCGCGCTTCCGCATGGCGCTGACGGCCTCGTGGCAGACCACCGACTCCTCGCCGGTGCGGCCCACCGTGGATGACGAGCGCGAACATGTCGGCTTCTATCTGGTGCAGGTGTTGTACCGGGTGATTCCGGTGCTGTACGAATCGCTGCAGCAGGCGCTGCGCGATACCTACGGTGAAGAACTGCCATTGCCGCGCCTGCTGCGTTTCGGCACGTGGGTAGGCGGCGACATGGATGGCAATCCGAATGTGGATGCCACCACCATCCGCAACACGCTGGATGCGCAGCGGCAGGCAGTGCTGGGGCGCTACCAGAAGGAACTGCTGCAGCTGGCCAGCCTGCTCAGCCAGTCTACCGAGCGGGTGGGTGTGAGTGATTCGCTGCAGGCACGCGTGGCGCAGTACCAGCAGCTGCTGCCGCAGGTGCAGTCGCGCCCGCGTCATGCCGACATGCCGTACCGCCTGCTCAATGACCGCATGCGCGCACGCCTGCAGGCGACGCTGGATGATGGCAGGGGCGCCTACGCCGGCCCCGCCGAACTGATCGACGACCTGCAGCTGATCCTCGACAGCCTGCGCGCCAATCGCGGCGAACATGCAGGCGGCTTCGCCGTGCAGCGCCTGCTGTGGCGGGTGAAGACCTTCGGCTTCCATCTGGCGCGGTTGGATGTGCGCCAGGAATCGAGCGTGCATGCGCGCGCACTGGCTGCGGTGCTGGGCGGCGAAGAAAGCTGGCAGGCGCTGGATGCGCTGGGCCGTGCGCGCCTGCTGGGCCCGCATGCCAGCGGGGAAGACACGCTGCCCAATGGCGATGACGAGGGCAACCAGCGGCTGGATGCGGTGTTCGCTGCACTGGCCGATGCGCGCGCGCGGCATGGCAGCGATGCACTGGGCAGCTACATCATCTCGATGGCACACGACCGCAGCGATGTGCTGGCGGTGCTGGCGCTGGCGCGCCGTGGCGGCCTGGTGGAAGAAGGCGGTTCGGTGCCGCTCGACATCGCGCCGTTGTTCGAAACCGTGGATGACCTCAAGCGTGGCACGGCCACCCTGCGTGACCTGCTGGCCGACCCGGTCTACCGCGCCCATCTGCGTGCGCGCGACGACGTGCAGATGGTGATGCTGGGCTATTCGGACAGCAGCAAGGACGGTGGCATTGCCGCTTCGCGCTGGGGCCTGCAGCGTGCGCAGGTGGAACTGCTGGAGGTGGCGGCCGAGGCCGGCATCCGCCTGACCTTCTTCCATGGCCGTGGCGGTTCGATCAGCCGTGGCGGTGGCAAGACCACGCACGCGGTCGATGCGTCGCCGCGCGGCAGCATCGATGGCCGCCTGCGGGTGACCGAGCAGGGCGAGGTGATCCATCGCAAATACGGCATCCGGGCGCTGGCCCTGCGCTCGCTGGAACAGGCCGCCGGTGCAGTGCTGCGCGCCAGCCTGCGCCCGCGTGCCGCCGAGCCGCGCGAGGATGAGTGGCGGCCGGTGATGGACGCGGTGGCCTCGGCCAGCAGCGAGGTGTATCGCGCGTTCGTTGGCCAGGCCGGCTTCATGGACTACTTCCGTACCGCCACACCCATCGACGTGATCGAGCGGATGACGCTGGGGTCGCGTCCTTCGCGTCGGCTCGGCCAGGACGCGGCACTGGGCAACCTGCGCGCGATTCCCTGGGTGTTCGCCTGGAGCCAGGCACGCGCGGTCATCCCCGGCTGGTACGGCGTGGGCAGTGGCCTGCAGGCAGCGGTCGATGCCGGCCACGAACAGACCCTGCGCGATATGGCGCGTGACTGGCCGTTCTTCCGCACCTTCCTGGACGACATCGCGATGGTGCTGTCCAAGGGCGATATCACCATCGCCGAGCAGTTCTCGCTGTTGTCGGGCGACCTGCATGGGCGTTTCTTCCCGCAGGTGCAGCGTGAACTGGAACTCACCCGGCACTGGCTGCTGGCGTTGATGGACCAGCAGACGCTGCTGGACCACGATGCGCGGCTGGCGCTGTCGATCCGCCTGCGCAATCCCTACGTCGATCCGATCAGCGTGCTGCAGGTGGATCTGCTGCAGCGTTGGCGGGCCAGCGGACGCGAGGATGACGAACTGCTGCGCGCGCTCGTGGCGTGCGTGAACGGTGTTTCGCAGGGCGTGCAGAACACCGGGTGATGCGTATCCGCCGGGCATGGCCCGGCGCTACCTGCCTCGGTGGGTGCGGGGCGTGCCCCGCACGCCCTCACTCCTCCGGCGACGGCGGATTCGACGCCAGCAGTTCCAGGTGCCGCTGTTCCATTTCCTGGCGCAGCTGGCGGCGGATCTGTGCGGCGGCCTGGCGGCGCTTTTCATCGGACGTTGCCGGCTGCAAGGGCGGGACAGGCGTCGGCCGGCCTTCTTCATCCACTGCGACCATCGTGAAGAAGCAGCTGTTGGCGTGGCGCACGCTGCGCTTGAGGATGTCCTCGGCCACCACCTTGATGCCGATCTCCATCGATGAGGTGCCGGTGTAGTTCACCGAGGCCAGGAAGGTGACCAGCTCGCCCACCGCGATGGGCTGGCGGAACATCACCTGGTCCACCGACAGGGTGACCACGTAGCTGCCGGCATAGCGGCTGGCGCAGGCGTAGGCCACCTGGTCAAGCAGGCGCAGGATGGCGCCACCATGGACCTTGCCGGAGAAATTGGCCATCTCCGGCGACATCAGCACGGTCATGGACAGCTGGTGGGTTTTCAGTTCGGTCGACATGGGGCGATTGTATCGGCGTGGCGTAGCTCTTGTAGAGCCGAGCCCATGCTCGGCTGCTCTTGTCGCAGGAAAAAGAAAGCCGAGCATGGGCTCGGCTCTACAGAAAGCAGAAGGGCCGCGTGAGCGGCCCTTCGTGTTTCTTACTTCAGCTTCGCATCGGCGCGCAGGGCGGCGGCGCGATCGGTCTTCTCCCAGGAGAAGGCCGTGGCGTTGACGGTCTCGCCTTCGCCGTTGAGGTAGCTGAACTCCTTCGGCTTGCGGCCGAAGTGACCATAGGCCGCGGTCTGCTGGTACATCGGGTGCACCAGGTCCAGCATCTTGATGATGCCGTACGGGCGCAGGTCGAAGTGCTTGCGGATCAGCTTCTCGATCTTGTCGTCGCTGATCTTGCCGGTGCCGAAGGTGGTGACCGAGATCGAGGTCGGCTCAGCCACGCCGATGGCGTAGGAGACCTGCACTTCGCAACGGTCGGCCAGGCCGGCGGCAACCACGTTCTTGGCGACGTAGCGGGCCGCGTAGGCTGCCGAACGGTCGACCTTGGACGGGTCCTTGCCGGAGAAGGCGCCACCACCGTGACGGGCCCAGCCGCCGTAGGTGTCGACGATGATCTTGCGGCCGGTCAGGCCGCAGTCGCCCACCGGGCCACCGATCTCGAACTTGCCGGTCGGGTTGATGTGGAACTTGGTGCCCTTGTGCAGCCACTTCGCCGGCAGCACCGGCTTGATGATTTCTTCGCGGACGGCCTCGATGAGGT
Organism: Stenotrophomonas sp. GD03819; assembly: GCF_029841665.1. Classification (NCBI taxonomy): domain Bacteria; kingdom Pseudomonadati; phylum Pseudomonadota; class Gammaproteobacteria; order Lysobacterales; family Lysobacteraceae; genus Stenotrophomonas; species Stenotrophomonas sp. GD03819. The sequence goes on along the minus strand of NZ_JAOCEW010000003.1, from coordinate 59,584 downwards.
CCTTCTGCTTGATGCCCGGGGCATGCTGGGTCGACAGGACCACGGCGTCGATGGCCGAGACCACGCCGTTTTCATAGCGCAGGGTGACCTGGCTCTTGGCGTCCGGGCGCAGCCACGACAGCGGCGAGTTCTTCTTCTTGCGGATCTTGGCCTGCTGCTCGACCAGGCGGTGCGACAGGTGGATCGCGGCCGGCATGTAGCTGTCGGTCTCGTTGGTGGCATAGCCGAACATCAGGCCCTGGTCGCCAGCGCCCATTTCTTCCGGCTTCTTGCGATCCACGCCCTGGGCGATGTGCGGCGACTGCTTGCCGATCAGGTTCAGCACGCCGCAGGTGGCGCCGTCGAAGCCGACGTCGGAGCTGTCGTAGCCGATGTCCGTGATGACCTTGCGGGTCAGTGCTTCCAGGTCGATCCAGGCGCTGGTGGTGATTTCACCGGCCACGATGGCAACACCGGTCTTGACCATGGTCTCGCAGGCCACGCGGGCGCGCTGGTCCTGGGTCAGGATCGCGTCCAGCACCGCATCGGAGATCTGGTCGGCAACCTTGTCCGGATGGCCTTCGGAGACCGACTCGGAGGTGAAGAGATAGCTGGACATCAGGCGTAATATCCCTTGATTCGGATGGAAAGATGGGCGCGAATGATACACGGGGTGCGCCGCCTGTGCATTGTGAACCGGTACCGGTTGCCGGTGGTTAAGCCCGCGTAGGCCTGGCAAGGGCCGTCGTGACGGGATTGGGCCCGGCCTCGAGGCCCAGTGTTCCACCAGCGTGACGACGGATGGGGCTGTCCAACCCCGGACCGCGCAGGCCGCGACCCTGCCAGGCCGGCCGTCATCGTTCTGCCCCGAAACCGCCATCTGGCTGCCGCCTGCCGGGCGCAGGCTGTCGGCCAATCCGGCCGCCGGGCATGAGTGGATCCGCCATGCAGGAACTCGAACAGCGTCTCCAGCAACGCTTCCCCGATTGGTTCCACGGCCGCCGGGGCCAACTGGCGCGGCCGCTGCTGCGCAGTGTCGGCCGCTGGTCGCGGTTGGACCAGATCGAAGCGTTCCTGCAGCGCAGTGCGGGATTGCGCGGATTCGGCTTCGTCGCCGCCGCCCTGGAATTCATCGATGGCCAGTACCAGGTGGATCCGGCCGCGCTGGCGAAGATTCCCGCCACCGGCCGCCTGCTGATCGTCGCCAACCACCCCTCGGGGGCGCTGGACGCCCTCGCACTGCTGGACGCGGTCGGCCGCATCCGTCGTGACGTGCGGATCGTGGCCAACGATCTGTTGGGGGCCATCGCGCCACTGCAGGACCTGCTGTTGCCGGTGCGCATCCTTGGCGGCAAGGCCCAGCGCGGCAGTCTGCACGCGGTGGAGGAGGCGCTGGCCGCCGAGCAGTGCGTGATCGTGTTCCCGGCGGGTGAGGTCTCGCGCCTGTCGCTGCGCGGCATCCGCGATGGCCGCTGGCAGCGCGGGTTCGTCCGCTTTGCCCGTGCCGCCGGTGCGCCGGTGCTGCCGGTGCGCGTGGAAGCACGCAATTCGGCACTGTTCTACGGCGCCTCGACCCTGTTCAAGCCGGCTGGCACGGCGCTGCTGGCGCGCGAGATGTTCACCCGCCGTGGCCGCCCGCTGCGCCTGAGCATCGGCGAGCCAATGCAGCTGGGCAAAGGCGGCGACCCGGGCGCACAGCTGCTGGCGGTACGCCGCGCGCTCTATGCGCTGGGCCGCAATGGCACAGCCGGTATTGCCGCTGCCTGCGCAGGTCCGGAGCCGCTGGCTGCCCCGGTGCCGCCCTCGCAGGTCGCCGCAGGGATTGCCGCAGCGACCCAGCTGGGCCAGACCGCCGATGGCAAGCAGATCCTGCTGGCCACCTGTACCGCTGATTCACCGCTGCTGCTGGAGCTGGGCCGCCTGCGCGAGCTGACGTTCCGCCAGGTGGGCGAGGGCACCGGGCGCAGCCGCGACCTGGACGACTACGACCTGCGGTACGAGCACATCGTGATCTGGGACGCGGCCGCGCAGCGCATCGCCGGCGCGTATCGGATCATGCGCGGCGCCCATGCGCTGGCCCGGCACGGCCTGTCCGGGCTCTACAGTGCGTCGCTGTTCCGCTATTCCGACGATGCCATCACCCACATCGCCGAGGGCCTGGAACTGGGCCGCAGCTTCGTGGTGCCCGATTACTGGGGCAGCCGCAGCCTGGATTACCTGTGGCAGGGCATCGGCGCCTACCTGCAGTGCCGGCCGGGTATCCGCTACCTGTTCGGCGCCGTGTCGATCAGCGCGGCGCTGCCACGCGATGCGCGCGAGCAGCTGGTGGCGTACTACCAGCGCTATTACAGCGGTACTGCTGGCCTGGTCGAATCGAACCGCCCGTTCCAGTACTTCGCCGCGCCGCCCAGTTTCGGCGAGCTGGATGCAGGCGCCGCGTTCGATGTGCTCAAGGCCAACCTGGCCGCACTTGGCACCGGCGTGCCCACGCTGTACCGCCAGTACACCGATCTGTGTGAACCCGGTGGCGCGCGCTTCCTCGCCTTCGGCGTGGACCCGGACTTCAGCGATTCGATCGACGGCCTGATCGAAGTGGACCTGTGTGCGATCCGGCCGAACAAGCGCAAACGCTACCTGCGCGACGCGGGGACGCTGGCATGAGCGCGCTGGCGAACCTGTCGCCGCACCGGCGCGCAGTGTTCGTCTCCGATGTACATCTGGGTTCACGTCACTGCCATGCCATCGAGCTGGCACGGTTCCTCTCGCAGCTGCGCTGCGAACGGTTGTATCTGGTCGGCGACATCATCGACCTGTGGTGGATGGCGCACCGCCGGGCCAACTGGCGGCAGTCACACAGCGAAGTCATCCAGGCCCTGCACGCGTTGCGCCGTGCCGGGACCGAGATCGTCTACATCCCCGGCAACCACGATGCTTCGCTGCGCCAGGTCTGCGGGTTGATACTGCCGGCGATGCAGGTGCGCCGCCGCGCCATCCACGTGACCGCCGATGGCCGCCGGCTGCTGGTCGCGCATGGGGACGAGTACGACGGCGTGACCCACTTCGGCGGCCTGCAGGAGAAATTCGGCGATTGGCTGTACTACCGCATCCTGACCGGCAACCAGGCGTTGAACGCGGTGCGGCGCCTGCTGGGGATGCGCTACTGGTCATTGTCTGAATTCCTGAAGAAGCGCAGCGGCGCCGCCGAACGCTACATCGAACGCTTCGTGCAGGCCGGGCTGGACGATGTCCGCCGTCGCGGACTGGATGGCATCATCTGTGGCCACATCCACCGCGCTGCGTTGATTGAACGCGATGGCCTGGTCTACGCGAACGACGGCGACTGGGTGGAAAGCCTGACCGCGCTGGCCGAAGACCACGATGGCGCGCTGCGCCTGCTGGACCACAACGGCCAGACGCTGGTGGAGCTGCCGGGCGCGCGCCTGTCGCAGGCGGCGTAACCCGCGTCTGTCCCCTTGTAGAGCCGAGCCCATGCTCGGCTGCTCTTCATTGCGTGTAACGGCAGCCGAGCATGGGCTCGGCTCTACATGCACCGTCCGTAAGCCGCTAGCATCGGTCCATGGATTCCCTGACCCAGATCGTGCTCGGCGGCGCCGTCGCCGCTGCCATCGCTCCGCCCGGCCAGCGCCGCGCGGCCCTGTTGGCCGGTGCCGCGCTCGGCACCTTGCCGGACCTCGATGCCCTGTGGCTTGGCTTCACCGCCGCCGACCCCGTGGCGAACATGATCGAGCACCGCAGCTTCAGCCATTCGCTGCTGGTGCTGCCCTGGGTGGCAGCGCTGATCTGGTGGCTGTTCAAGCGCTTCGGCAACGGCCGCGTTGCGCAGTCACCGGTGCGCTGGTTCTGGGCGATCCAGCTGGCGCTGGTCACCCATCCGCTGTTGGATGCATTCACCGTTTACGGCACCCAGTTGTGGTGGCCGTTGCGGCCACACCCGACCATGGGCTCCAGCGTCTTCATCATCGATCCCGGCTACACGGTGTGGCTGCTGCTGGGCTGCGTGCTGGCCTGGTTTGGCCGCGCCCGCCCCTGGGCTGGCAAGGTGCTGGGTGTGGCGTTGCTGGCCAGCAGTGCCTATCTGGGCTGGGGCCTGATCGCCAAGGCCCAGGTCGACCGTGCTGCCCAGCAGAGCCTGGCGGCGATGGGCCTGGGCGATGCCCCGCGCTTCTCGGTGCCGATGCCGTTCAACACCCTGCTGTGGCGGGTGGTGGCGATGACGCCGAACGGCTACGTGGTGGGCGACCGCTCGCTGGTGGCCGACCATGGGCCGATGCAGTTCGAAGGCCACGCGTCCAACGTGCAGGCACTGCGTGAAGCAGGGGGCATCCCGGCGGTGCAGCAGCTGACCTGGTTCAACCGTGGCTTCATGCGTGCGCAGGTGATGGACGGCCGGCTGGTGCTGAGCGACCTGCGCATGGGCCTGGAACCGGACTACACCTTCAACTTCGCCGTGGCCGAGCAGGTCGACGGGCAGTGGCGGCCAATCACGCCCGAGCAGCTGCGGGCGGATTACAGCAGTCCCGCCGCGCGCGCTGATGCCGGGCGCCGGCTGGCGGCGATGTGGCAGCGGATCTGGCATGCGCCCGTAGTCGGCGCTGTCGAGTAGATCCACGCCATGCGTGGATGCGGGAGCATTGGTGCCGCGTCGGCTCAATACACCGTGGCGCGGCCCTGCACGAACGAATAGAAGAACACCGCATTCGGGTCGTTCTGCACCAGGCGGAACTCGCGACGCATGCCTTCCACGGTTTCCTCGTCCACCGAGCCGGCCTGCAGCAGTTGGTCGGCGGCCGACAGCAGCAGCTGCTCCCAGAACGCGATCATCGTCTTGCGCCGCGCCGGTTCGCGGTTGTCCAGGTGGATGGTCTTGATCTCGGTGTGCACGTCGCGGAAGCCGCCGGCCAGCAGCAGGTTGCCCAGCTTGGCGCCAACGAACGGGTCACCCCCGTGGTCGTACTGGAAATCGTTGAACGCCATCCAGTAACGCCAGATGTGCGGCGAATACGGGTCGAGCAGGAACGAGGCATTCATCACCTCGGTGATGTAGACCGGCGAACCCGGTGCCAGCACCCGGCGCACCTCGCTCAGCACGCGCGCCGGTGACGGCACGTGCTCCAGTACCCAGCACAGGAACGCCGAGTCGAAACTGCGTGCCTCGAACGGGAGCTCGCCGGCGTCAGCCTGCTGCAGGGTGTAGCGATCGCTGCACCACGGCGTGCGCGCCAGGTTCTCGCGCGCGGTGGCCAGCTGGGTCTCGCTCAGGTCCACACCGGTCACGTGCAGCTCGGGGAAGCGGCGCAGCAGGATCTCGGTCTGCGCACCCACGCCGCTGCCGACTTCCAGCAGGCGCCGCGCGCCGCTGTAGTCGATCTGGCCGAAGATGCTCGATTCCAGCAGGCGGGCCTGGGTCATCAGGCGCTGCTGCTCGGTGCCGGAAAACCCGTGCAGGTAGGTCGGGGAAGAAATCGGCGGGGTCATGGGGCGGGCTCTCGGTGTTCAAGACGGTCGAGCAGGCTCGACTCTGCGACGCAGCGATGCGGTCAGGCGGCCGAAGACAACGCCGGTTCCCCGGCGATCAGGCGGTCGAAGTACTCGGTGGTCAGCGCGATCTGGCTCTGCGGGTCTTCGGCGCGGTTGACCACGGCGCGGAAGGCCGCATTCTCCGGCCGGTCCTTGGCATACCAGCCCAGGTGCTTGCGCGCGATGCGCACGCCCTGCGGCTCGCCATAGAACGCATGCAGCGCGTGCAGGTGGCCGAGCAGGATGTCGCGCACTTCCGCCAACGACGGTGGTGGCAGTTCCTGGCCGGTGGCCAGATAGTGCGCCACTTCGCGGAAGATCCACGGCCGGCCCTGTGCCGAGCGGCCGATCATCACCGCGTCCACGCCGGTCTGCTGCAGCACGTATGCCGCCTTCTGCGGCGAATCGATATCGCCGTTGGCGATCACCGGAATGCGCAGCGCGGCCTTGATCTCGCCGATCGTGGCGTACTCGGCCTGGCCGGTGTAATGCTGGTCGCGGGTGCGGCCATGCACCGCCAGCGCGGCGATGCCGCTGTCCTCGGCGATGCGGGCGATCACCGGGCCATTGCGATGGTCGCAGTCCCACCCGGTGCGGATCTTCAGGGTGACCGGAACGTCCACCGCGTTGACCACGGCCTCGAGGATGCGCGCCACCAGCTGCTCGTCACGCATCAGCGCCGAGCCGGCCCAGGCGTTGCACACCTTCTTGGCCGGGCAGCCCATGTTGATGTCGATGATCTGCGCGCCGTGGTCGACGTTGTAGCGTGCGGCTTCGGCCAGCTGCTGCGGCTCGGTGCCGGCGATCTGCACGCTGATCGGGGCCGGCTCGCCATCATGATCCATGCGGTGGATCGACTTGCGCGTGTTCCAGAAACGCGGGTCGCTGATGGTCATTTCCGAGGCGGCCAGCCCCGCGCCCAACCGTTTGCACAGCAGGCGGAAGGGCTTGTCGGTGACGCCGGCCATGGGCGCCAGCACGACGTTGGGGGCAATGGTGTACGGGCCGATCTGCATGCGCCCATTGTAGGGCGCGGGCGGCGGTACGGCCGTGTCGGACGCGGTCCGGTTCAGGCCGATCGGCACCGACCTCATGCCGTACCGGCATCAGCAGATGCTTGACGGTTGCTTCCGCCGCCCCCAAGGGCGGGCGATGGTAGGCGGCTACCCCAGGCTCTGCCAGGCCTGGCGGGTACCCAGGGCGAAGGCCAGCCCCAGGCTGAGGCACACCAGTGAACTGACCACCCAGAAGCGCCGGCCGTTGTCGCCGGGCTGGAGCAGGGCCAGCCCGAAGCCCATCGCCGCGCGCAGCAGCAACAGCAGGGCGATGCCCGACAGGACCAGACGGCTGGCCGGCAGCGGCGAATGCCAGCCCGCGGCTGCGAGTGCGTACAGTGTCCAGGCCACCAGCACGGCCGTAATGCCGGCGGTCATCAGCGGCGGCCACCAATGCCCGGCCTGTGCCAGCCGGACCATGCGCGGGCCAGCACCGAAGTACCTGTACCACGCGGCGCCGAAGGCAATACAGCCGATATGCAGCAGGGCCGCAATGGCACTACCGGCGGCGGCAACCAGCAACCAAGGGAATCCGTCCATGTCCTGCCCACGCTGAAACGCTGCGCGGATGGTGGGTGAGGGGCGGGATGCGGGCAATGCGACCGGCAGTCGCAGCCGTCCGATGCGACCACAGATGATAGCGCTGCGCTCAGCGCGGCGGATCGATCTGCAACCCGGCGCCGAGACGGTCCAGGGCCACGTCCACGCGTGGCAGCCGCTGCCGACCTTGCGGCCACAACAGGCGCAGCGGCAGGCCGCGGCAGTCCAGCGACGGCAGGATCGAGACCAGGCTGCCGCGCGCCAGCGCGTCATCGACAAGCCAGGTGGCCAGCTGCGCGATGCCGAAGCCGGCCTCGACCGCCGCCACCTGGGCCTCGGCGCTGCCAACCACCAGGCGCGCGCGGGCCTGCAGCGGTGTACTGCGCTGCCCGCCATCGGCCACCTGCCACGGCCCGATGCTGCCGTCCGCGCGTCCGAACAGCACACCGTCATGCCCGGTCAGCTCGGCGGCCGAGCGGGGCTGGCCATGCCGGAGCAGGTAGGCCGGGGAGGCGCAGAAGCGCAGGCATTCGTAACCGAGCTGGCGGCTGCCCAGCGTGGCGGGCAGCGGCTCGGGACCGCCGATGCGTACGGCGAGGTCGACGCCGTCCTCGGCGAGGTCGCTGAAGCGGTCGCTGAAGGTCACCTGCGGATGCAGCTGTGGAAACTCGGCGGCCAGCTGCAGCAGCAACGGCCAGACTTTGAGGCGCCCGAAGGTGGCCGGCGCATCCACCCGCAGGCGGCCCACGGGAGCGTCTGCGTGCGAGACCAGCACTGACTCGGCATCGGCCAGTTCGCCCAGCACCCGCACGCAGGTGCGGTAGAAGCCCTCACCGGCCTCGGTCAGGCGAAGGCGGCGCGTGCTGCGTTCGAACAACCGCGCTCCCAGCCGCGCCTCCAGCCGCGCGATGGTCTTGCCCACCGCCGAACTGGTCAGGTGCAGGCGTTCGGCGGCGGCAGTGAAACTGCCGGCATCGGCGGTGGCGACGAAGGCCTCTATGCCGCGCAGGCGCTCGGTGGGAAGCATGGGGAGAAATTCTGTCCGGAATCGATGGAAAACATAGCAGCAATCGGAACTCACGGAGGAAATAGGCTGGCGACCCCTGTTCTGATGCCCGCCCATGTCCTCCCTTGATTCCGCCGTGACCGCTGTCCACGCAAACGCTCGCGCACGTCTTTCAGTCGTCCTGCTGGCGGTGTCCGCCTTCGTCATCGTCACCACCGAGTTCCTGATCGTCGGCCTGTTGCCCGCGCTGGCGCGCGAACTTGGCCTGGGCATCGCCCGAGCGGGGCAGATGGTCACCTTGTTCGCGTTCACCGTGATGCTGGCCGGGCCACCCTTGACCGCGCTGCTGTCACACGTCGGCCGGCGCCGCCTGTTCGTGGTCATCCTGCTGTTGTTCGCGGCTTCCAACGCGCTGGCCGCGATGGCCACGCAGCCGTGGCTGCTGGCGCTGGCGCGGGTGCTGCCGGCACTGGCCCTGCCGGTGTTCTGGGGCACCGCCAGCGAGACTGCTGTGCAGCTGGCTCCTGCAGGGCAGGGAGGCCGTGCGGTCGCGCGGGTCTACCTGGGTATCACCGCCGCAATGCTGTTCGGTATCCCACTGGGGACGTTGGCCGCCGACGCCCTCGGTTGGCGCGGCAGCTTCTGGCTGTTGGCGGCCCTGTCGCTGTTGATGGCGGGCGCGCTGGCGTTGTGGATGCCGGACACCGTGGCCGGGCCGCGGCGCGCGCTGGGCGAGCAGGCACGTGTACTGCGCCAGCCGCAGTTGCTGGGCCATGTGCTGCTGTCGGTGCTGGTGTTCACCGCGATGTTTGCTGCCTACACCTACCTGGCCGATGTACTGGAGCGGCTGATGCGGGTACCGGCGGCACAGGTGGGTTGGTGGTTGATGGGCTTCGGCGCCGTGGGACTGCTCGGCAATGCACTGGGTGGGCGCTGGGTCGATCGTGCGCCCCTGGGCGCGACCCTGGTGTTCTGCGCGGTGCTGGCGCTGGGCATGCTGGCCAGTGTCGGGCTGGCCGGCCACGGCGCATTCGTGCTCATCGCATTGGTCCTGTGGGGTGTGGCGCATACCGCATTGTTCCCGCTGTGCCAGGTGCGGGTGATGCGTGCAGCGCCCCAGGCACAGGCGTTGGCCGGAACCTTGAATGTGTCTGCGGCCAACGCCGGCATCGGCCTGGGTGCGCTGCTGGGAGGTGGGGCCATCGAACGCTTCGGCCTGGCATCGCTGGGCGCGGTGGGCGCAGCCGTCGCGTTGCTGGCGATTGCCGCTGGCCTGTTGCTGGGATGGCTTGCGCGGTCTCGTTCATCCACGCATGGTGTGGATCTGCCTCATTGAAAAGCAAACAGAAAAGCCCGGGTGTCTGCACACCCGGGCTTCTTCATCCACGCATGGCGTGGAATTACTTTGCTTCGGCGTCGGCCGGGGTGAAACGCGGCATTGCCGCAGCGGCACCTTCCTTCTCGGTCGAACGACCGGCGAACTGGTTGGCGAAGCGCACGTGACGGGCGAACGGGGCGTCGGCCACCTGTGCCAGCGATGCGGCCAGCGCACCGTTGAAGGCGTCGCCGGCGCCGGTGGTGTCGATCGCCTGCACCTGTTCGGCACCCACGCGGTAGTACGGCTGGGTATCGCCGCGCAGGTTCTCGTCGGCATGCGACACGAACACGCCCACCGAACCCAGGGTCACCACCACCGTGCCGTTGCCGACCAGCTTGCGGCACAGCGCGTGCAGGCTGGCGCCATCCAGCGCGGCGACGTCGTTGGCATCCACGCGCTCACCGACATGACGGCCGAGCAGGGCGGCGAACTCGGTCTCGTTCGGGGTGATCACATCGGCCAGCTTGAGCAGGCCGATGGTGGAGGGGGCATCGGCCGGTGCGGTGTTGAGCACGGTGGTGACGCCGGCCTCGCGGGCCGTGGCCAGTGCCGCTTCGATGGTCTGCACCGGCGATTCCAGCTGCACCAGCACCACCTTGGCGCCGGTCAGCAGCGCCTGCTGCTGTTGCAGGAAGTCGGTGCTCAGCGCGGCGTTGGCACCCGGGCCGATCACGATGGTGTTGCGGCCGCGCGCGTCCACATAGATGCCGGCGGTGCCGGTCGGTTCGCTGCTGGCCTCGGCGATCAGACCGAAGCCGTCCTGCGCGGCCAGCTCACGGGCGGTGGCGCCACCGGCGTCGTCGCCCAGCGCGCACACGAAGTGGGTGTCGGCACCGGCGCGGCAGGCCGCCACGGCCTGGTTGAAGCCCTTGCCACCGGGGCCGGTGCTGTAACGGCCGGCAATGGTCGCACCCGGTGCCGGCAGCGACTCGCATCGCCACACGTGATCGACATTGAAGGAACCGACGACAACGACACTGCTGCTCATAGGGAATCTTTTCTCAACCAAGGGTTCAACTGAAGTGCGTCAGCACGCCGGCGATGGTCGCCGTCATGAAGGTGGCAATGGTACCGCCCAGCACGGCGCGCAGGCCGAACTTGGCCAGGTCGTGGCGACGTTCCGGGGCCAGCCCGCCGATGCCGCCGATCTGGATCGCGATCGAGCTGAAGTTGGCGAAGCCGCACAGCGCGTAGGTAGCGATCAGGCGACCTTCCTCGGACAGGCTCACGCCGGCGATCTGGCCGTTCACGATCTGCGACAGCTCGGTGTAGGCCACGAACTCGTTGATCACGACCTTCTGGCCGATCAGCGAGCCGACGGTGGTGGCATCGGCCCACGGGGTGCCGATCACCCAGGCGATCGGGGCCAGTACGTAACCGAAGATGGTCGACAGGTTGGTCGGCTTGCCGATGGCAGCGGCCAGGCCGGTCACATCGCCAATCCAGGTAAGCGGTGCGTTCAACAGCGCGATCAGAGCGATGAAGGCCAGCAGCATCGCACCGATGTTCAGCGCCAGCTTCAGGCCGTCACCGGCGCCGGCAGCGGCCGCGTCGATGATGTTGCTGGAGGTCTTTTCGACTTCCATCTTCACCGTGCCGCGGGTCAGCGGGGTGCCGGTTTCCGGGATCAGCAGCTTGGCCACGACCAGGGTGGCCGGGGCCGCCATGATGCTGGCCGCCAGCAGGTGCTTGGCATAGAAGGCCTGCTGCGCCGGATCACCGCCGCCGAGCATGCCCACGTAGGCCGCCAGCACGCCACCGGCGATGTGTGCCATGCCGCCGATCATCATGGTCAGCAGCTCGGACTGGGTCATCCTGGCGATGTACGGGCGCACGGTCAGCGGCGCCTCGGTCTGGCCGATGAAGACGCTGGCGCAGACGCTGGTGGTTTCCGCGCCGGACACGCGCATCACCTTGGTGATCGACCACGCCATCACGCGCACAATCGCCTGCATGACGTTGAGGTGGTACATCACCCCCATCAGTGCAGAGAAGAAGATGATGGTCGGCAACACCTGGAAGGCAAAGATGAAGCCGTAATTCTTGGTGTCCATCAACGAGCCGAAGATGAAGCCCGAGCCCTCGTTGACGTAGCTGAGGATCTTGACGAAGCCCTTGCCCAGCGCGTCGAACACGTCGCGCCCGCCCGGCACCAGGATCACCAGCGCCGCAAAGGCGATCTGCAGGGTGATACCGGTGGCAACCAGCTTCCAGTCAACCGCGCGCTTGTTATTGGAAAACAACCAGGTGATGCCGATCAGCACCGCCAACCCGAACAGGCCGAAGCCGATCCTGCCCAAACCTTCGACCATGTGAGTGACTCCCCTGGGGCGTCGCGAAAAACGGGAAGCCTAGTGCAGGGCAGGGGCCGGGGCAAGAAAAAGCAGCGTGTGCGCGGCCATCGGTGCCGATCAGGCCAGCAACGGCAAGGGCTTGCGGCTGGCGGCGGCAGGTAGAATGGGGTTTGATCCCGGCCCGGATGCGGGCCCGCAGCAGGAGATTTGCATGCAATACCGTCGCCTGGGCTCCACCGGCCTGCCGATTTCCGCCTTGTCCTTCGGCGCCTGGGTGACCTTCGGCGATCAGGTTCCGCGCGATGAGGCCCGCAACCTGGTGGCCGCCGCCTGGGATCATGGCGTCAATTTCTTCGACAACGCCGAGGGCTATGCCAACGGCCGTGCCGAACAGGTCATGGGGGACGTGATCACCGACCTGCGCCTGCCGCGCGACGGCTTCTGCGTGTCCAGCAAGGTGTTCTTCGGCAGCGCCAAGGACCCGCGACCGACCCAGCGCGGACTGTCGCGCAAGCACGTGACCGACGCCTGCCACGCTGCACTCAAGCGCCTGCGGGTGGACTACCTGGACCTTTATTACTGCCACCGCCCGGATCCGGACGCGCCGATCGCCGAGACCGTGCACGCCATGGATACCCTGGTACGGCAGGGCAAGATCCTTTACTGGGGCACCTCGGAGTGGCCGGCGGCGCAGATCCAGCAGGCGCTGGACATCGCCGAGGCGCGCAACCTGCAGGGCCCGTCGATGGAGCAGCCGCAGTACAACCTGCTGCACCGCGAGCGGGTCGAGGTCGAGTACGCGCCGCTGTATGCCGGTGCCGGCCTGGGCACCACCATCTTCTCGCCGCTGGCCTCGGGCCTGCTCACCGGCAAGTACGACCAGGGCATCCCGGCCGATGCAAGGCTGGGGCGCGAAGGCATGGAGTGGTTGCAGGACCTGGTGCTGGGGGCCGACGCCGGGGCCCGCCTGGGTCAGGTGCGCCGTTTCAGCGAAGTCGCGCGCGCGCTGGGCCAGGCCCCGGCCACGCTGGCGATTGCCTGGTGCCTGCGCAACCCGAATGTCTCCAGCGTGATCCTCGGCGCCAGCCGGGTCAGCCAGCTGCTGCAGAACCTGCAGGCACTGGACGTGCTGGAGCAGGTCGACGCCGCCGGCTGGGCCCAGGTCGAAGCCGTCTTCGCCTGACAGCCCTTTGCGGAGTCGAGCCATGCTCGACTCCGCGCGCAGCGCGGGCGTTTCCTGGCGACGGCGCCAAGAGCAGTCGAGCGTGGCTCGACTCTACAAAGGTGTCGCATTCAATCTTTTGATTGATGGTGTTTATCGAATTTCCGAATTCGATCATTAATCTCATCAATGAAATTGAGAATGGTTGTTGATTGTCAACTGAGAATCATTATCATTTAACTCGTCCCTCGCACGAGTCCAGATGCTCATGAATGCTCAACCTGTACTGCTGCGCCCCGAAACGCTGACGCTCCGCGATCGACCGGTCCGCGTCGTTCCGCCGGAAGAGGTCATCGACAGCGAAGCCCTGCTCAAGGGCCGTCGTGAAATCCTGATCCAGCACGGCGACCGCTTCTATCGCCTGCGGCACACCAGCAACGACAAGCTGATCCTGACCAAGTAATCGCGGCCTGGTCGCCCGCCTCCCTCCCTCCTGCCGGCAGCGCCGACAGGGTGGGCGACCCGTCCGCTCCTGCTCTCTCCCCCTCGGTCTACCGCGTGCACCTTCCGGGTGTGCCGGTAACCGGGGGTTCCCCTGCCTGACCAAACGAACCCGATGACCCGCCATACCGCCCTTTGCCTTGCTGTCTGGATGGCGCTGCCGCTGTCCGCCCACGCTGCTGCCACTGCCGCACCCGATGCGCGCGAATTCGATCGGGTGCAGGTCACCGCCACCCGCACCGAGCGGGCCGTGAGCGACGTGGCGGCCACCGTGGACGTCATCGACCGTGAGCAGATGGACCGGCACCTGGTGCAGGACATCAAGGATCTGGTGCGCTACGAACCGGGCCTGTCGGTCACCCGCAGCGCGACCCGCTTCGGCCTGGATGGTTTCCGCATCCGTGGCCTGGACGGCAACCGCGTGCGCATCCAGACCGACGGCATCGTCATGCCGACCCGGTTCGACATCGGTTCGTTCGCCAGTTCCAACCGCAACTTCACCGACCTTGATACGCTCAAGCGCGTCGAGATCGTGCGTGGCCCGGCCAGCTCGCTGTACGGCTCCGATGCACTCGGTGGCGTGGTCGCGTTCGTGACCAAGGACCCGGCCGACTACCTCAAGGATGGCAAGAACAGCTACTTCGGCCTGAAGTTCGGCTACGACGGTGAGTGGACGGGCCTGCTTGGCGGTGCCACGGCGGCCTTTGGTGGTGACCATTGGAGCGGCCTGGTCAACGTCAACCACCACCAGGGTCAGGAAAACGACAACAAGGGCACGGTGCGCAGCGACAACGACACCCGCACGGCGTCCAATCCGCAGGATCGCGACGGCCGCAGCCTGCTCAGCAAGCTGGTCTACGCACCGAGCGAGGACCAGCGCTTCCGCCTGACCGTGGAAGGCAACGAAGACACCACCGATACCAATGTCCTGTCGGCGATTGCCAGTGTTGCGCCGCGTCCCGGCGCGATGGCTGCCGCAACTGGCATGAAGTCCCACGACACCCAGAAGCGCAACCGCGTGTCCTTCGCCCACGAAATGGATGCGCTGGACCAGCCGTTCGCCGACAGCCTGCACTGGCAGGTGTACGCGCAGAACAGCGAAACCCGGCAGCAGACCGACGAAACGCGCACCGACGGCACCCGCCGCCACCGCGTGTTCTCCTTCGACCAGCATGCCTATGGCCTGCAGGCGCAGTTCAACAAGGCGTTCACCACCGGCAGCGTCGAGCACGCAGTGACCTACGGTTTCGAAGGCACCCGTACCGAGATCCGCCAGAAGCGCGACGGCTACCAGGTCAGCAAGGCGGGCGTGGTCAGCAACACGGTGTTGCCGGACACCTTCCCGGTGCGTGACTTCCCGATCAGCAAGACCACCGAGCTGGGCCTGTATGCACAGGATGAGATGCGCTTTGCCGATGGCAGGCTGTCGCTGGTGCCGGGCGTGCGCGTGGACCGCTACGAGCTGAAGCCGGAAGTGGACAGCATCTTCGCCGAAGACAACCCGACCACGGCCGTGGCGCAGCTGAAGAAGACCAGCGTGTCGCCGAAGCTGGGCATGGTCTGGCGCTTCACCGACCAGTGGTCGTTGTTCGCCGGTTATGCGCGTGGCTTCCGATCGCCGCCGTACAACGACGTCAACATCGGCCTGACCAATGTCGCCTTCCGCTATACCGCCATCGCCAATCCGGACCTGAAGCCCGAAACCAGCGACGGCTACGAACTGGGCCTGCGCTTCATCGCGCCGGCGGCGTACGTCAGCGTCAGCGGCTACTACAACGACTACAAGGATTTCATCCAGTCCAACGTCGATACCGGCCGCAACGCACAGGGTTTGACCGTGTTCCAGTCGCAGAACATCGCCGAAGCACGCATCTATGGCGCGGAAATGAAGGCCGGCATCGAGTTCGGCGAGCTCAGCCCGGCGCTGAAGGGCTGGGCGCTGCGCAGTGCGTTGGCATGGTCGCGTGGTGACAACCGGACCGATGACGAGCCGCTGGCCTCGGTCGATCCGCTTCGCGGCACGCTGGGCCTGATGTACGACACCGATACCTGGGGCGTCGAACTGGCCGGCACCTTCGTACAGCGCAAGAAGCGCCTGCCGCCGCCTGCTGCGCAGACCAATCCGAACGCACCGGCACCCTTCGTCTACCAGCCGGCCGGCTACGGCGTGCTCGACCTGATGGCGCACTGGAACTTCGCGCCGGGTGCCACCTTCAATGTCGGCGTGTTCAACCTGGCCGACAAGCGCTACATCGAATGGTCGTCGATCACCCCGAGCCTGATCACCAATCGCGCACTGAGCGATCGTTTCAGCAGCCCGGGCCGCACCTTCTCCGCCAGCCTTGCCGTTTCCTGGTGACCTCATGAGCCGAGCACTGTCCGCACGCAGGAATGACTCCATCGCCGCGCCGCACAGCGGGGCCTGGCCGACCCCGGCACAGCTGGCCACGCTCGGCACCGTGTTGTGCCTGTACCACGCTGACGGCAACGAGCTGGGTGGCTGGCGCCAGGCCGTACGCGTGCACGCCTGCCAGGGCGTGGACAGCGAGGGCCTGCGCGAAAGCCTGTGCTTCCTCGATGGCCGCGGCCGCTGCGTGTGGCGTCTGTACCTGCTACCGGACAGCGATTTCCTGGCCTGGGACCGGCTGGTGGCCGCGTTGCCGCCGGGACCGGAACACGACAGCGATGGCAGCGTCGGCGAACGACTGTGGCGGCGCCTGGCCGGCCATCTCGGCGGCCAGCGCTGGCGCCTGTGCGCGCTGCGCCTGCACGCCGCCGACGACGGGCGCACCCTGGCGGCCAGCCTGTCGACCCTGTCCTCGCTGGGCGCGGCCACCGCCCGCCGCATCGCACGCCTGGAAGGTGCTGAAGGCGAACTGGTGATCGACGACTGTTGTTGTGCCGACGCCGCCCGGCGCCCGGCGCCACGGATTCCCGGCGACCTGCCGCTGATCCGTCTGTGACCCTCTCCTGATGGAACGCCCGTTGGCCACGGATGGCCCCTCAATGAATCTGCACCCCCGAAGGAAGACCCCGATGAAGCTCCAGACAGCCAGCGCCATGCTGCTGCTCGCCGCCAGCGGCGTGGCCAGCGCGCAGCCCTCCGATATCGCCCGCGACCACGACAGCATCCTTGCCATGCAGGGTGAGTACACCGTGGACTTCGCGTTCGACGAGACCGTGCTGCTGAAGCCGGGCTACGAGCGTGCATCGGCGATGCGCAGCGGTGGCAGCGAAGTGGTCATCGTGGTCGAGGACACGCCGAAGCGCATCGTGCTGCAGCACCTGCTGCTGGACGAGAAGAGCGGCCACATCACCAAGCACTGGCGCCAGGACTGGGTGTACGAGGCACCGAACCGTTTCGAGTTCAGTGCCGACCAGACCTGGAAGGTGCGCAGCATTCCGGCGGCGGTGAACCAGGGCGCCTGGACCCAGTGCGTGTACGAAGTGAGCGACGCACCGCGCTACTGCGGCACCGGCACCTGGACCTACACCAACAACGTGCCGAGCTGGACCAGCGACCTGAGCTGGCGCCCGCTGCCGCGCCGTGAGTACACCAAGCGCAGCGACTACAACGCGCTGGCCGTGATCAACCGCCACACGCTGACCCCGAACGGCTGGACCCACGAACAGTTCAACACCAAGGTGCAGCGCAACGCCGACGGCAGCCAGGTGGAGATCGCACGCGAGTTCGGCTTCAACGACTACGTGAAGACCACCGAGATCGACTTCACCCCGGCGCGCGACTACTGGAAGGCGACTGCCGGTTACTGGGCCAAGGTGCGCCAGCGCTGGGACGGTTTCCTGGCCCAGGCCCCGGGCGTGCACCTGAAGACCAGGATCGACGGCATGGCGATGATCATTCCGCTGTTCACCCAGGCCGAAGAAATCCAGTCCGGCAAGAAGGTGAAGGACACGCAGATCGACGACGTGTTCGCCAAGTACGTGGAAAAAGCCCAGTAGATCCACGCCATGCGTGGATGTGCTTGTTCCTCGAACACTGGCAACGCCGTCATGTGCTCTTGGTAGGTGCCGAGCTTGCTCGGCACGCGCCCCGGTCCGGCGCCGCCTCAGGCCTCGCGCAGGGCCAGTGCCGGTGGCGTATGCAGGATCGCCCGCGTACCCCACCAGCCGGCCAGCAGGCTCAACCCGATACCGGCCACGCCGCCGATCAGCAGGCCCGGCCACGGCGGCAGCAACGGCAGCTCGAACACCTTCTGCGAGACCGCCACACCGATGGCGGCCGCCGCCCCCACCGCCAGCAACGCGGCCAGGGTGCCCAGCGCGCCGAATTCCACCAGCACCGCGCCGCGCAGCTGCCGCCGGGTCGCGCCCAGCGTGCGCAGCACCGCGCTGTCGTAGCGACGCTCGCCCGCCGTGGCCTGCAGCGCGGCCAGCAGCACCAGTACGCCGGCCAGCAGGCTGAACACCATCACCAGCTGCACCGCCTGTGCCACCCGTTCCATCACATCGCGCACCTGCGAGATCACCGCATCCACGTCCAGCAGCGACAGGTTGGGCTGCGCGCGTACCAGCTCGCCCAGTCCGGCTGCCTTGCCGGCCGGCAGATGGAACGCCGACAGCAGGTTGTGCGGGGTGTCGCCCACCGCATTCGGGTTCAGCAGCACGAAGAAGTTCGGCCGGAAGGTGTTCCAGTCCGCCTTGCGCACGCTGGTGACGGTGAACTCGCGCTCCTGTTCGCCCACGGCAATGGCGATGCGGTCGCCCGGATGCACGCCGTAGCGCCTGGCCCAGCCGATTTCCACCGATGCTTGCGGCGCCGTGCTGTCGGCCTTCCAGAACGTGCCGTTCAGCAGCGTGTTGGCCGGCGGGAAGCTGCTGCGCCAGCTGAAGTTCAACGGCCGGTTTTCATCATCGTCGTCCCGCTGTGCTTCGCCTGACGGTGGCTGCCCGCTCTGTTCCGGCGAGCGGTCCACGCGCAGCGGCGGCTTGCCGTTGATCGCGATCAGGCGGCCGGTGGCCATTGGTTCGATGCTGGCGTCGTTGGCGCCCAGCCCGCGCAGCGCTGCCAGCACGCTGTCGCGTTGCTCGGGCTGGATGTTGATCAGGAAGTAGTTCGGTGTATCCGCAGGCAACCGCTCGCGCCACTGCTGCAGCAGGCCGGGACCGGTCACTGCCAGCAACAGCAGCGCGCACAGCGACAGTGACAAGCCCACCAGCTGCATCACCGCCAGCATCCGGCGCCGGGTCAGCGCCGCCAGGCCCAACCGCCAGTGGCCGTGCAGGCGATGCTGCAGGCCGCGCATCAACTGCAGCAGCACGAAACCGACCACGCCGGCCGCCACCGCCAGCCCGCCCAGGCCCCCCAGCACCCACAAGGCCAGCTTGAGGTCGCCGGTGACCTGCACCGCCAGCACCAGGCTGGCCCCCAGCGCGGCCACATAGGCCAGCAGCGAGGCCGGTGGCAGCGTGGCGAAGGAACGGTTGAGTACGCGCATTGGCGGCACCCCGCGCAGGCGCAGCAGCGGTGGCAGGCCGAAGCCGAACAGCAGCAACAGGCCGATGCCGGCACCGGTCAGCGCCGGCATTGCCTCCGGCAGTGGCAGGCGCTGCGGCACCAGGCTGCCCAGCACCTGTACCAGCCCTTCCTGGGCGGCCATGCCCAGGCCGATGCCAAGCGCACAGGCCGGTACTGCCAGCATCAGCAGCTGCAGTGCCAGGCCGAGCAGGATGTCGCGCTGGCGCGCACCGAGGCAGCGCAGGATCGCCACCTGGTCGATGCGGCGCAGGGCGAAGCGGTTGGCCGCCAATGCGGTGGCCACGCCCGCCAGCAGCACCGCCAGCAGCGCGCTCAGGCCGAGGAAGCGGCCGGCCAGGTCGAAGGCCTGGCGCACGCCGCGCTGGGTGTCATCCACGCTCAGCAGGCGCAGGCCCTTCACCTGTGGCAGCAGCCACTCGCGCAGGGACGCGATCTGCCCCGCCGGTCCCGCAAACATCAGCCGGTAGTTGATGCGGCTGCCGGGGCCGAGCAGGCCGGTGTCTTCCACATCAGCACGGTTGATCAGCAGGGTGGGGGATAGGGTCAACAGGTCGCCACCGGCATCCGGCTCGGCCTCGATGATGCCGGCAATACGCAGCGTGCCGGCGCCGAATTCGAGGTCATCGCCGGTCTTCAGCCCCAGCCCCTGCAGCAGGCGCGGGTCGGCATAGGCCTGGCCCTTGGGGGGCATGCCGGCCTCGGCGATCAGGGCGCCGCCAGGTGTGGCACGCACCCGCAGCGTGCCGCGCAGTGGATAGCCCGCCTGCACCGCCTTGATGCTGGCCATCTGGCTGGCATCACCGTTGAACAGCACGCTGCCGAAGCTGGCGATGCGGGTGAAGGCCAGTCCACGCCGCTGCGCCTCGTCGGCGAACGCCTGCGGCGGGTCATCGCGCCCGGCAATGCCGAGGTCACCGCCGAGCATTTCCGCTGCGCTGCCGGTCAGTGCCAGGTTGACCCGGTTCACCAGCGTGCCGACTGCGGTCATCACTGCCACGCCCAGCACCAGTGCGGCGAACACGGTCAGCAGGTCGCCGGCCAGCGCCTCGCGGCGCAGCGCGCGCCACGCGTGCCGCAGCAGGTTCATGCCTGCGCCCCACGCTCGACCGGCAGCAGGCGGCCGTTGTCGATGCGGTGGATGTACTGGCAACGCTGGGCCAGGCGCAGGTCGTGGGTGACCAGCACCAGCGTGGTGCCGCTGCTCGCGTTGAGTTCGAACAGCAGGTCGCTGATGTGCTGGCCGGTGGCGTGGTCCAGCGAGCCGGTCGGTTCGTCGGCGAACAGGATGCGTGGGCGGGTGACGAAGGCGCGCGCCAGTGCCACGCGCTGCTGCTCGCCGCCGGACAGCTGGCGCGGGTAGTGGCGAGCGCGATGGGCCAGGCCGACCTGGGCCAGCACTTCATCGACCCGTACGCGGTCCTCGCGCCCGGCCAGCTCCAGTGGCAGCGCCACGTTCTCGGCGGCGGTCAGCGCCGGCAGCAGGTGGAAGCTCTGGAAGACGAAACCGACCTCGCGTGCGCGCAGCTGGGCACGTGCTTCCTCATCCAGTGTCGCCAGATCCTGCCCGGCGAGGCCTATGCGGCCGCGGCTGGGCAGGTCCAGCCCGGCCAGCAGGCCGAGCAGGGTGGTCTTGCCGGAACCGGAGGCGCCGACGATGGCCGCGCTGGTGCCTTCATGGACGGTCAGGGTGATGTTGTCCAGTATGTGGACTTCACCCTCCGGGCCCTGCACTGATTTGCCGACCTGGTCGACGGCGATGGCAACGGACGCGCTGCGGGGGGACAGGCTGTCGATGAGGAGACTCCAATGCGCAAGACGGGATGGAGCCGGCGAGCCGGCGTGATGATGGTGCTGCTGCTAGGGTTCCTGCTGCTGCCCGGGCTGGCCTGTGCCAAAGGTCCGGCCGGCACCGTGCTGGTCCTGGGCGACAGCCTCAGTGCAGCCCACAATATCCCCGTCGACGCCGGCTGGGTCAGCCTGCTGCAGCAGCGGGTCAGGCAGCAGTCGAAAACCTCGGCACGCATCGTCAACGCCAGCATGAGCGGGGAAACCACCGCCGGCGCGCTGACCCGCCTGCCGGGCCTGCTGGCGAAGGAAAAACCGACCGTGGTGGTGATTGCCCTCGGCGGCAATGACGCGCTGCGCGGACTGACCCCGGCGCAGGTGCAGGGCAACCTGGAAAAGATGGTGCAGGCCAGCCAGAAGGCCGGTGCCAAGGTGCTGCTGCTGGGCATCGACGTGCCGCCCAACTACGGCCCGGCCTACCGCCAGCGCCTGGCCGCGGCCTACAAGGCGCTGGCCACGCAGTACAAGGTGCCGCTGCTGCCGTTCCTGCTGGAGGGCGTGGCCCTGCAGCCGGGCATGATGCAGGCCGATGGCCTGCACCCGACCGCACAGGCGCAGCCGAAGGTGCTGGACAACGTCTGGCCGCTGCTGCGCCCTCTGCTCTGAACGATTTACTTCCCTCTTGACGGAACTTCACATCGCGTCCACCGTCGATCCGGCATGTTTCACAAAGCTGAAGTTAGAGGGAATCACATGCGTCAGACGAAGGAGACCTCCGGCTTGGTGCTGGTGGTCGAAGACAACCGCAACATCTCCGAGATGATCGGGGAATACCTGGAAGGTCGCGGCTTTGAAGTCGACTATGCACAGGACGGCCTGGATGGCTACCGCCTTGCGGCGGAAAACAGCTATGACGTCGTGGTGCTCGACTTGATGTTGCCGCGCCTGGATGGCATCGAAGTGTGCCGTCGCCTGCGCAACGATGCGCGCAAGTCCACCCCGGTGCTGATGCTCACGGCACGCGACACGCTGGACGACAAGCTCACCGGCCTCGGTTTCGGCGCCGATGACTACCTGACCAAGCCGTTCGCGATCCAGGAGCTGGAAGCCCGCCTGCGCGCGCTGATCCGCCGCGAACGTCGCCAGGTGGGGTCGGAAGTGCTCAAGGTCGCCGACCTGGTGCTCGATCCGGTCAGCATGCGTGCCACCCGTGCCGGTACCGAGCTGCAGCTGTCGCCGATCGGCCTGCGCCTGCTGACCATCCTGATGCGCGAATCGCCGCGCGTGGTCACCCGCCAGGAGATCGAACGCGAGATCTGGGGCAACGGCCTGCCGGATTCGGACACCCTGCGCAGCCATCTGTACAACCTGCGCAAGATCATCGACAAGCCGTTCGACCGTCCGCTGCTGCATACCGTGCAGAGTGCCGGCTACCGCATTGCCGACATCGCCCAGCCGATGGCCTGAGCAGGCCCGCGCCGGTGCAGCCGCAGGCCGGGCCGGGCTGCGGCCCGGCACAAGGGCAGGGGATGATCGTCCGGCAGTGCCGCCGGTCATCGCCCGTGCATCCCAACGGCGCGGTGCGCTGCCTATAATCGCAGCGCTCTGACCGGGACTCCGCAATGCCGCACGGCCTGCCGCGCAAGATCCGTATCGCTTTCATCCTGCAGGCAGTGCTGGCCAGCCTGGGCATCCTGCTCGGTGCGTGGCTGGTTTCGCTGGTGATCAAGCACAGCCTGGTCGGCGCCGCCCTGCGCGAGGAGGCGGCGTACTTCTGGACGCTGCACGAGGCCTCGCCGGTGCAGCCCCCGCCCAACACCCAGAACATCCGTGGCTACCTGCTGGAAAGCGGGCAGTCGGCCCTGTCGCTGCCGGCCAACCTGCGCAATCTGGAACCCGGCTTCCACGAACTGCCCAAGGACGACCAGCTGGTGCTGGTCGATGTGCGCCCGGCCGGCCGCCTGTACCTGGTGTTCCTGCGTTCGCGCGCGGAGATGCTGGCGTTCTGGTTCGGCATCGTGCCGGTGCTGCTGACCCTGCTGGCGGTGTATGGCGCCAGCTGGGTGACCTATCGGGCCTCCAAGCGCCTGGTGTCGCCGGTGAACTGGCTGGCGCGGCGCGTCTCACGCTGGGACCCGGGCCACCCGGAGGCAGCCGACCTGGAACCGAACAAGCTGCCGGCGGACATGCAGGGCGAGACCCGGCAGCTGGCGGCCGCACTGCATTCGCTGGCCAACCGGGTCAGCGCGCATGTGGCGCGCGAGCGCAATTTCACCCGCGACGCCAGCCATGAACTGCGCACACCGTTGACCGTCATCCGCGTCGCCAGCGACATGGCACTGGGCGATGACAGCCTGGAGCCGCGCCTGCGCCGCAGCCTGCAGCGCATCCAGCGTGCAGGCCGTGACATGGAGGCGGTGATCGATGCCTTCCTGATCCTGGCCCGCGAGGCCGACGTCGAGCCCCAGGTCGAGCTGTTCGACGTCAACGACATCGTCCGCTATGAAGTGGACAACGCCAACGAACTGCTGGGTACGCGCCCGGTGTCGGTGCACCTGCACAGCGATGGCCCGGTGCAACTGCATGCGCCGCCGCGGGTGCTGCAGGTGGTGGTCAGCAACCTGGTGCGCAACGCCTGCAGCTACACCGACGAAGGGCGCATCGACGTGCATGTGCACAACGACCGGGTGGTGGTGCGCGATACCGGTATCGGCATGTCGGCCGACGCGCTGTCGCGGGCCTTCGAGCCGTTCTACCGTGCCGAGCCGAGCCGTCCGCAGGGCACCGGCCTGGGCCTGTCGATCGTGCGCCGGCTGTGCGACCGCTTCGGCTGGAAGGTCAGCCTGGCCAGCGAGCCAGGCCAGGGCACCGAGGCCACGGTGATCTTCCGCTGAGGCGGCACCTGCTGCCTCGGTAGATGCCGACCTTGGTCGGCGCTTTCAACAGGAGTCACGCCGGTGCCCGATGCCAACCAAGGTTGGCATCGACCGGAAGGCGTGCGCGTGGCGCCTCTGCGGCGTCCGCAGTCCCTCAGTTGCAGTTGACCTTCGGCGCCAGTGCCTTGGTCCAGATGTCATAGCCGGCCGGGGTCATGTGCAGCATGTCCTCGCGGAACAGCGACGCATCCGGCTGGCCATCGGTGCCGAGCATGGGTGTGTAGACGTCGGTGAAACCGGTATTGGGCAGCTTGGCCAGGGCGGCCTTGATCAGCGCGTTGGCCTCGTTGATCGCCGGCAGCAGATGCGCACGCGACGGGCTCGGCTTGATCGACAGGTACTCGACCCTGGTCTTCGGCAGGTCGCGATGCACGCGCTGCACGAAGGCAACCACATCGTCACGCACCTGCACGGCGCTGCGGCCGCTGTTGAGGTCGTTGTCACCGGCGTAGAAGAACACCTTGCACGGCGCATACGGCACCACGATGCGGTCGGCATACCAGGTGCTGTCGCGCACTTCCGAACCGCCGAAGCCGCGGTTGAACACCGGCTGGCCGGGGAAGTCGGCTGCCAGGCCTTCCCACATGCGGATCGAGGAGCTGCCGATGAACTCGATGCCGCCCCGTGGCGGCGGGTTGGCCTGGTCGGCGCTGGCGAAGCGGGCCATGTCGCCGGCCCAGGCCACGTTGGAGACCTGCTCGGGCACGCGCGGCGGCTTGGCCGGGCTCAGCGCCTGGGCCAGGGGGGCGACGGTCAGCAGGCCCAGCATCAGCAGGCAGGTACGGCGACGGGACATCAGGCGCTCCAGCAGGGAAGGGGAAAGCCATCATAGAAGCTGGGGCGGGCCGGGGCTTGCCCTAGACAGTCCATTCACCGGGCCGGTGCCGGGATGCGGCTGGCGGCCTTGTGGCAAAATGGCGGCCATCTGCCTATCCCTGTGCACCCATGATTCCCTGCCGTGCGTCTGAGCGGTCGCTGCGCCGCGCCCCTGTTGCTGGATGTTCCACCCGTGGCTGATCAGTTTGGCCATCTGCCCCGCGGCCCGCGCCGCATCGTCCAGGCCGCCCGCTGGTCCTGGCAGGGCCTGCGCGCCGCCTGGCTGCACGAGTCCTCGTTCCGGCTGGAGGTCTACCTGCTGATCCTGCTGACCCCGGTCGCGATCTGGCTGGGCCAGACCCCGGTCGAGCGCGCGCTGCTGATCGGCTCGATGCTGCTGGTGCTGGCGATGGAACTGGCCAACTCGGCCATCGAAGCGGTGATCGAACGTTACGGCAGCGAGATCCATGAACTGGCCGGCCGCGCCAAGGACATGGGCTCGGCGGCGGTCTTCGTGCTGATGATGAACGTGCTTCTGTGCTGGGCGCTGGTCGTGGTCCCGCATGCAATGGCCGGCAATTACGGCTGATCCCCATTCCCCCACTGCCCTGAAGAGTTTCCATGTCCTTTGAGTTCCTCGCCGACCCCAATGCCTGGGTGACCCTGTTCACCCTGAGCGCACTGGAAATCGTGCTCGGCATCGACAACCTGGTGTTCATTTCCATCGCCGTCAGCAAGCTGCCCGAAGAGCGCCGCCCGTTCGCGCGCAAGCTCGGCATCGCGGTGGCCTGCATCACCCGTATCGCCCTGCTGGTGTCGCTGGCGTATCTGGCACACATGGCGGCCAACCTGTTCACGGTGGCCGGCATGGGCATCTCCATCCGTGACCTGGTGTTGATCGTCGGCGGCCTGTTCCTGATCATCAAGGGCTTCATGGAGATCAAGGAACTGATCAGCGGCGGCGAGGATGAAGATCCCAGCACCACCAAGGCGTCGGCCGTGTTCGGCTACGTGATTGCGCAGATCGCGGTCATCGACATCGTGTTCTCGCTGGACTCGGTGATCACCGCCGTCGGCATCGCCGACCACATCCCGGTGATGGTCGCCGCGATCCTGCTGTCGGTGGCGGTGATGCTGCTGGCCGCCAACCCGCTGGGCCGCTTCATCGATGCCAACCCGACCGTGAAGATGCTGGCGCTGGCCTTCATCCTGCTGATCGGCGCGGTGCTGATCCTGGATGGCCTGGATGTGCACATTCCCAAGCCCTACATCTACGCTGCCATGGGCTTCTCGGTGCTGGTGGAGTGGCTGAACCTGCTGATGCGCCGCCGCGCCCGCGAACACAATGTGCCGGGCGCCGGCAACTGGTAAGCGCGCCACAGGCGTGTGAGTCCCTCGGAACCCCCGGCATGCCGGGGGTTCTGCGTTGTGGGGGCTCGGCTTCACTATCGCGCTGCGTTTTTTGCACTTGTAGCGGGTTTCCGGGCCCCACTTGTGAACCTGGATCAATAGTGTTTTCCCGGGGCGAGGCTTAATCCGGCACAGCAAAGCGCGCAGGCTACGCACTCCCGATTCCCGCCCCCAGGAAAACCTCCCATGAATCCCAGAGCCGCCTTGCTGGCGCTTGCCGTCGGCGCCTTCGCCATCGGAACCACCGAGTTTGCGCCGATGGGCCTGTTGCCAGTCATCGCCGACGGCGTGGGCGTGGGCATTCCCACCGCCGGCATGCTGATCACCGCCTACGCCGTGGGCGTGATGCTGGGGGCCCCGGTAATGACGCTGCTGATGGGACGGTTCGGCAAGCGCACCGCGCTGATGCTGCTGATGTCGATCTTCGTGGTCGGCAACCTGCTCTCGGCACTGGCCCCGAACTACGGCCTGCTGCTGCTGTCGCGTCTGGTCACCAGTCTCAATCACGGTGCCTTCTTCGGCATCGGTGCAGTGGTCGCCGCCAGCCTGGTACCGAAGGAAAAGCAGGCTGCAGCCGTGGCCACCATGTTCATGGGCCTGACCATCGCCAACATTGGTGGTGTGCCGCTGGCAACCTGGGTGGGCCAGCAGCTGGGCTGGCGCCTGTCCTTCGCCGGTACTGCGGTGCTGGGCCTGGTCGCGATCACCGCGCTGGGCTTCGCGCTGCCGGCGTCCGCGCCGGGACCGCGCCCGGACGTGCGCCGTGAACTGAAGGCGATCCTGCAACCGCAGGTGCTGCTGGCGATGGCCACCACCGTGCTTGGCGCCGGTGCGATGTTCACCCTCTATACCTACGTCGCACCGGTACTGACCGAGTTGACCGGCGCCTCCAACGCCTTCATCGCGATGTCGCTGGCCCTGATCGGCATCGGCTTCACCTTCGGCAACGGCATCGGCGGGCGCATGGCTGACTGGTCGCTGGATGGCGCCACGCGCATCCTGCTGGCGGTCCTGGCCGTACTCATGTTCGTGCTGCCACTGGCCTTCATGCACCATGCTACTGCGGCGCTGGGCGTGCTGCTGTTCGGCGCAGCGACCTTCGCTATCGTGCCGCCGCTGCAGATCCGGGTGATGCAGGCGGCCAGCGAGGCGCCGGGCCTGGCGTCGTCGATCAACGTCGGTGCGTTCAACCTGGGCAATGCGGTGGGCGCCGCGCTGGGTGGTGCGGTGATCAGTTCGGGGCTGGGTTACGCGGCGATCCCGGTGGCCGGTGGCCTGCTGGCGGCCACGGGGTTGCTGCTGGCATGGCTGGGGCGTCCGCGCGCTGCGGTGGCTGAGGCCTGCTGAGGGGTGTTGGATTCCGGCAGGGCTGCGCCCTGCACCCGCAGAGGCAACGTCAAAAGCTGGGCTACTGAGGGATGGCGGGGCGGGTCCGGTGGCGGGGGACGCCGTAAACCCGTCCCTGGGGGCTTGGCCGCGGCATCCATGCCGCGGACACCCCCGCCACCGGACCCACCCCGCCTTCGACAGTCTTCCGCGATCTGTCGGAATGCGTTCTGCGCTGCTGTTGGTAGGTGTCGATCTTGGTCGACACGGTAGATCCACGCCATGCGTGGATGGCAGACACCAGGAATGTCTGAAGGGTCGGCTTTTGCCTTTGGCTTTTCTTTTGATCTTCTCTTTTGATCTTCCCGCGGTGCGCAGAAAACTGTCCATGGCCGGGAGGGTGGGTCGGCTGGGGGCGTGAGCGCCATGGGCCCGAGGCATGCCACGGGCGGGTTGGGCAGGATGCCCAACCCCGGTCTTGCCGTGTGCGCAGGACAGTGCACACGAGCAAGCGGCGACCGAGCTTACATGGACGTACTTGCAGCGGCCCCCAGCCGACCCACCCTCCCGGCCCATCCCCGAGCTGGCTGGACCACACCGCGGAGGGGGCGGCGCCCGATGGCCGGTCTTTCACCCGAACCATGGCATGCTCGGCGCCAAGCCCACCCGGAACCTCCGCCATGCGCCTGTTCACCCGCGTCCTGCCCCTGATGCTGTTGGCCTCCCTGCTGTCCGGCTGTGGCTACAACGCCATCCAGCAGAAGGATGAAGCGGTCAAGGCCAGCTGGTCGGAGGTCATCAACCAGTACAAGCGCCGCGCCGACCTGGTGCCCAACCTGGTGCAGACCGTGAAGGGCTTCGCCAGCCAGGAAGAGCGCGTGCTGACCGAAGTCACCAATGCCCGTTCGCGTGTCGGCCAGATCAACGTCAATGCCGACGACGAAGCCTCGCTCAAGCAGTTCCAGCAGGCCCAGGGCGAACTCGGCAGCGCCCTGTCGCGGCTGCTGGTGGTGACCGAGAACTATCCGGAGCTGAAGTCCAACCAGAACTTCCGCGACCTGCAGGCGCAGCTGGAAGGTACCGAGAACCGGGTCACCGTCGCCCGCGGCCGTTACATCCAGCAGGTGCAGGACTACAACACCTACATCCGCTCGTTCCCGCAGGTGATCACCGCCAAGCTCTTCGGCTACAAGACCAAGCCGAACTTCACCGTGGACAACGAAGCACAGATCTCCACCGCGCCGGCGGTCGATTTCGGCAACACGCCGCAGCAGCCGGCACCGCAGCCGGGCCACTGACCCATGCGCCTGGCCACTGCGCTGCTGGCCCTGCTGCTGTGGCTGCCGCTGGCCTCGCAGGCGCAGCAGCTGGCGCCGGTTCCTGCGCTGGATTCGCCGGTGGTCGATACCACCGGCACGCTGGATGCCGCGCAGAAGCAGGCACTGGTGCAGCAGGCGATGGAACTGCAGCAGCGCAAGGGCAGCCAGCTGCAGGTGCTGGTGGTGCCCACTACCCAGCCGGAAGACATCGCGCAGTACACCACGCGCGTCTTCGACCAGTGGCAGATTGGCCGCAAGGGCGTGGATGACGGCGTGTTGCTGGTAGTGGCCAAGGACGACCGGCGCGTGCGCATCGAGCCGGGCTACGGTCTGGAAGGTGCGATTCCCGATGCCATCGCCAACCGGGTCATCCAGGAATACCTGGTGCCGCGCTTCCGCAGCGGCGACTACGCCGGTGGCATCACCGATGCCACGGCGGTTCTGGTCAAGTTGATCGACGGCGAAACGCTGCCGGCACCGGTCAGCGGCCATCGCGGGCGTGAGCCCAGCGGTGGCGGTGATACCTGGTTCCTGGCGCTGTTCATCGGTGTGTTCGCCGGCAGCATCCTGCGCGGCGTGTTCTCGCGCGTGCCGCGTCCGCTGCGTGGCGTGCTCGGCGGTGCCGGTGCGGCGCTGGCGGCGTTCCTGTTCACGTCCACGCTGCTGGCCAGTGGCCTGGCGGGCATCGTGGGCCTGATCGTGGCCATGCTCTCAGGCCACCCGGGCCGCTTTGCCGGTGGCGCTGGCTGGGGCGGTGGCAGCTGGGGCGGCGGAGGCGGCTTTGGCGGGGGCGGTGGATTCGGTGGTGGCGGCGGCTGGGGCGGTGGTGGTGGCCGCTCCGGCGGTGGCGGTGCTTCGGGGGGCTGGTGATGATCCAACGACTGTGTCGTCATGTGTTTTCGCCGTCGGTACGGCGCGCGTTCCCGCCGGCCACCCTGCAGGCGATCACCGAGGCCATCGCGGCCGGTGAGCAGCGCCACGGCGGGCAGGTGATGTTCGCGGTGGAAGCGGACCTGCCGCTGGCCGCGCTGTGGCACAGGGTCACCCCACGCCAGGCCGCCGAGCATGCCTTCGCGCGCCTGCGCACCTGGGATACCACCCACAACAATGGCGTGCTGATCTACCTGCTGCTGGCCGACCACGCCATCGAGATCATTGCCGACCGTGGCCTGCACGGCCGGGTCAGCCCGGCGCAGTGGCAGCGGGTCTGCACCCACCTGCGCGAGGGCCTGCGTGGTTCCCATCCGGTGGAAGCGCTGCAGGATGCCATCGACGAGGTCTCCAGCCTGATCGAAGGGCACTTTCCGGCCTCGACGCGGTCGAACGATGACGCGTTGCCGAACTCGCCCCAGCTCCTTGGTTGAGCCGGGGCGGCACTGGCCCGAGAATAGGCGTTCAACCGCAAGGCACCTTCCATGATCTATTTCCACGACATCGACCCCATCGCCCTCTCGCTGGGGCCGATCAAGGTGCACTGGTACGGCATCATGTACCTGCTCGGCTTCACCGCGGCCTGGCTGCTGGGCCGCAAGCGCATCGCCGCCGGTCGCCTGCCGGGCGTCGATGCCAACGGCTTCTCCGACCTGCTGTTCTACGCCATGCTCGGCGTGGTGCTGGGCGGGCGCATCGGCTACATGCTGTTCTACGCGCTGGGCGATTTCCTGCACAACCCGCTGCTGCTGTTCAAGGTCTGGGATGGCGGCATGAGCTTCCACGGCGGCCTGCTCGGCGTACTCGGTGCCTGCTGGTGGTGGTCGCGCAAGCACGCGCTGCACTTCTTCGACACCATGGATTTCATGGCGCCGCTGGTGCCGCTGGGCCTGGGCTTCGGCCGCATCGGCAACTTCATCGGCGCCGAGCTGTGGGGCAAGTACACCGACGGCACGTGGGGCGTGGTGTTCCCGTCCGGCCTGCCGGCGCCGCTGAACCAGCTCGACCACGCGACCCTGCAGACGCAGTTCGCGACCGGTGCGCTGAACCAGTTCGCGCGTCATCCGTCGCAGCTGTATGAAGCGTTCCTGGAAGGCCTGGTGATGTTCGTGGTGCTGTGGGCCGTGTCGGCCAAGCCGCGCCACCGTTACCTGGTGGGTGGCCTGTTCGCGCTGATGTACGGCCTGTTCCGCTTCGCCGTGGAGTTCGTGCGCATGCCCGACAACGGTGTCTACGTGGCCTTCGACTGGCTGACCCGCGGCCAGATCCTCAGCCTGCCGCTGATCGCCTTCGGCCTGGTGCTGCTGGTGATGTCGCGCCGCGCGCCGGTACTGCAGCCGCAGCTGCCGGTGGCTGCCGAGGGCAAGGCATGAAGGCTTACCTGGACCTGCTCTCGCACGTGCTCGAGCACGGCGCCGAGAAGAGCGACCGCACCGGTACCGGTACCCGCAGCGTGTTCGGCTGGCAGATGCGTTTCAACCTGGCCGACGGCTTCCCGCTGGTCACCACCAAGAAACTGCACCTGCGCTCGATCATCCATGAGCTGCTGTGGTTCCTGAAGGGCGACACCAACATCGGCTACCTGAAGGACAACCAGGTGCGGATCTGGGACGAGTGGGCCGACGAGAACGGCGACCTCGGCCCGGTCTATGGCAAGCAGTGGCGCAGCTGGGCCACCGCCGATGGTCGCGAGATCGACCAGATGCAGTGGCTGGTGGACGAGATCAAGCGCAACCCCGATTCGCGCCGGCTGGTGGTCAGCGCCTGGAACGTAGGCGAGCTATCGCAGATGGCGCTGATGCCGTGCCACAACCTGTTCCAGTTCTATGTGGTGGACGGCAAGCTCAGCTGCCAGCTCTACCAGCGCAGCGGCGACATCTTCCTCGGCGTGCCGTTCAACATCGCCAGCTACGCGCTGCTGACCCACATGGTGGCGCAGGCCACCGGCCTGGGCGTGGGTGATTTCGTGCATACGCTGGGCGATGCGCACCTGTATTCGAACCACTTCGAGCAGGCGCGCGAGCAGCTGTCGCGTGAACCGCGCGCGCTGCCGAAGCTGTGGTTGAACCCGGAGGTGACCGACCTGTTCGGCTTCCAGTTCGACGACATCCGCATCGACGGCTACGATCCGCACCCGGCGATCAAGGCGCCGGTGGCGGTATGAGTTCCCGATTGATTTCCAGCGGCCTGCTGGCGCTGTGCGGCATGTTGCCGCTGGCCATGGTGCAGGCGGGACCGGCCGATGCGCTGTCGTTGGCCCGGCAGGTCAATGAGCAGATCGTGCACAAGCACATGCGCGAGGAAGTGCAGGCGTTCGCTGGGGCGTTCAACGGCAGCACGATGATGCCCCAGGATGTGCCGGAAGGCTGCCGGGCGCAGATGCGTGAGGCGGTAACCGGCATGTACACGGCGATGACCGAGCACCTGAAGGCGGGTGTCGAGGATCCGGCCTATCAGCGCGTGCTCGAGCAGCAGCTTGCCACCGTCTATTCAAGTGACCAGTTGCAGGCATTTCTGGCACGTCGTGCCAGCACCGACACTGCTGCGTTGTCGGCAGACATCCTGTCAGGACCGGGCCTGAAGGATATCGAAGAGGCGCAGAAGCAGAAGATCCTCGATGGC
This sequence comes from Stenotrophomonas sp. GD03819, assembly GCF_029841665.1. Classification (NCBI taxonomy): domain Bacteria; kingdom Pseudomonadati; phylum Pseudomonadota; class Gammaproteobacteria; order Lysobacterales; family Lysobacteraceae; genus Stenotrophomonas; species Stenotrophomonas sp. GD03819. The sequence continues at coordinate 27,487 of NZ_JAOCEW010000003.1, read as the reverse complement.
CTGGATGAGCAGTCCACATCCAGCCCCGGGCTGGCAGCGGCGCTGCAGGCTGCCAGTGCCGCCAACGCTGCCTGCGAACGCCTGCAGATCGACGCCAGCTGAGGAGGTGGTAGCAATGAAGCTGTCGATGATCGTGGCGCTGGATCGTAATCGTGGCATCGGCCAGGGCAATGCCATGCCCTGGCACCTGCCGGATGATTTCAAGCACTTCAAGGCGCTCACCCTGGGCAAGCCGATCCTGATGGGGCGCAAGACCGCCGAATCGATCGGCCGCGTGCTGCCGGGGCGGACCAACCTGGTGCTGACCCGCAGCGGCCAGGTGCCGTTCGAGGGCATGCGCGCGGTAGCGTCGCTGGATGAGGCGAAGACGATTGCCGAACGCGAGGGCGCCAGCGAGCTGTGCATCATCGGCGGCGGCGAGATCTTCCACCAGCTGCTGGACCAGGCCAGTGACCTGTACCTGACCTGGGTGGATGCCGAAGTCCCCGCCGATACCCATTTCCCCGAGGTGGATGCGCAGGACTGGCGGGAAGTGAGCAGCGAGCCGCACCCGGCCGACGAAAGCCATGCCCACGCGTTCCGCTTCGTGCACTACGTGCGCCGCTGAAGATGGTTTCCTGTAGAGCCGAGCCATGCTCGGCTGCTGTTGCCGGACACATCCCGTAGCCGAGCATGGCTCGGCTCTACAGGATTGCCTACGGCATCCGGTAATGCCCGATGATGGCGTGCTGGAACAGCAGATTCTCTTCGCGCGTGCCGCGCGCGATGTTGTGCAGCACCAGCGGCGTGCCGTTGGCCAGCCTGCGGTCGGAGACGATGCCCACGTGCAGCAGGCCGTTGCCGTTGAGCTTCCAGGCGACGATGTCGCCGGCCGCGTAGTCGGCGGCGAGGGCCGTGATCGGCTGCTGCCAGCCCTGCCGTTCGAACCAGCGCATCAGGTTCGGTACGCGGCGATGATCGATGTTGCGATCCGGTCGTGACAGGCCCCAGATCGCCGGATAGGCACTGAAGTTGCCGCGCATGTCCTCATGCACGCGGGCCTGCAGGTCCACGTCCAGGCTGCGCAGCGCGCGCACCACCACGTCGGTGCACACGCCGCGATCAACCGGGACGTCTCCACCGGGATAGGCCAGCACCTGATAGGCAGGGTCGTAGCGGGTGGTGACGCCGATCTGCGCGCGCGCTGCAGCCACCAGTGGCGGCGAAGGCGCCTGCGGTTGCGATGGCGTGTGGCCGACGTTTCCGCCGCCGGTGGGGGCCGGGGCCGAAGTGGGCTGGCAGCCGCTGGCCAGGGCCAGCGTCAGCAGCACCATCCATGGTGCCCAGTCGCGCCGCGTCATGCCTGCGGCGGAGGACTGTTGTTGCCGGGGCCCGCGGAGCCACCACCACCGCCACCACGGCGACGACGACGGCGCGGGCCGCGATTGCCCGGGGTGGCGGCCGGAGCGTTACCGCCGCCCTGTTCCTTGCCCTGCGCCGACGCAGCCGGGCGCTCGTGCGCCGGGCGCGCGGGCGGGCGGGCGTTGGGCACGGGGGCGGGTACATCGCGGCCTGGTACCTGCACCACGCGCAGTTCATCGGTATCGAGCTGGATCGCGGTGAGCTTGCCGCCCCAGACCGCGCCGGTGTCGATGGCGTGCACGCCCTGGGTGATGGTCAGGCCCAGCGCCGACCAGTGGCCGCAGACCACCTTCAGGTCGCGCTCGACCCGGCCCGGCACTTCGAACCAGGGATACAGCCCCTGTTCCTGCGTGCCCGGCGTGCCCTTGTCCTCGATGCCGATGCGTCCGCGCGGGGTGCAGTAGCGCATGCGGGTGAGCACGTTGATGATCGCGCGCGAGCGGTCGTAGCCGGACAGGTTGGGGGCCCAGCTCGGCTTGTCGCCGTACATGTTGCGGAACAACTTGCGGTAGCCGGCGCCGTGCAACTGTGCCTCGACTTCAGCCGCATGCTTCTCGGCCATCTGCGTGGTCCACTTCGGCGCCAGGCCGGCGTGCACCATCATCCAGCCCAGTTCGCGGTCCACGTGCACCAGCTTCTGCAGGCGCAGCCAGTCCAGCAGTTCGTCGCGGTCCTCGGCCTGCACGATGCGCAGCAGGTCCGGGTTGACCTTGCGCTGTTCCTCTTCGGTGCGCGCACCGACGGCCAGCAGCGAAAGGTCATGGTTGCCCAGCACCACCACGCTGTGATCGCGCAGCGAATGCACCAGCCGCAGCGTTTCCAGCGACTGGCCACCCCGGTTCACCAGGTCGCCGCAGAACCACAGGGTGTCCTGCGCCGGGTCGAAACGGATCTTTTCCAGCAGTCGCTGGGTGACGTCATAGCAGCCCTGCAGGTCGCCGATCGCCCACACACTCATCGTTCGGCCTCCGTGTCAGTGCAGGGTACGCGGGATGGCCAGCACGAAAGGTGCGACCGGCGCGGCAAATTCGGTGCCGTCGTCGGCGACCATGTCGTAGTGGCCCTGCATGGTCCCGTGATCGGTCCCCAGCATGACACCGGACGTGTAATGGAAGTCTTCACCGGGACGCAGGCGCGGCTGCTCGCCGATCACCCCGTCGCCGTCGACATGCTCGACGCGGCCGTTGGCATCGGTGATGCGCCAGTGGCGTGCGACCAGGCGCGCGGCAACACGTCCCTGGTTGTGGATGCGGATCGTGTAGGCGAACGCATAGCGCCCGTCTTCCGGCGCGGATTGATCGTCGAGGAAGCGCGGTGCGACTTCGACGGAGATGGCATAAACGTCAGCGTCTTCCATACCGGCAGTGTAATCAGGAGGCATTGGCCAAGGCGATGAATTCGGCCACGTCCAGCTGTTCGGCGCGGGCATCGGGACGCACGCCGGCGGCAACGAACTGTTCGGCGGACACCACGTTGTTCAGGGCGTTGCGCAGGGTCTTGCGGCGCTGCCCGAAGGCGGCCTTGACCACCTCGGCGAAACGCTTGTGGTCGTTGATGTTGATTGTGGCCGGGTCACGCGGCACCAGCCGCACCACGGCCGAATCGACCTTCGGCGGCGGCCGGAACGCGCCCGGCGGCACCACGAACAGCGAGGTCACCTGGCAGTAGGCCTGCAGCATCACGCTGAGCCGGCCGTACACCTTGCTGCCGGGGCCGGCGGCCATGCGGTCGACCACTTCCTTCTGCAGCATGAAGTGCATGTCGCGGATCACCGCGGCATGTTCCAGTGCATGGAACAGGATCGGCGAGGAGATGTTGTAGGGCAGGTTGCCGACCAGGCGGATCGGCTGGCCGGCAGCCAGCTCGGTGAAGTCCACGCGCAGCACGTCGCGGTGGACGATGGTCAGCTCGCCCAGCGGCTCGGCGGCGGCGGTCAGCGGCGCGATCAGGTCGCGGTCGAACTCGATCACCGTCAGTTTCGGATGCACGCGCAGCAGCGGCAGGGTGATCGCGCCCTGGCCGGGACCGATCTCGACCAGGCGGTCACCGTCTTTCGGGTTGACCGCCATCACGATCTTGTCGATGTAGTGGCGGTCGGCCAGGAAATGCTGGCCAAGCTGCTTCTTGGCCGGGGCGGTGAACACCGGGCCGGAGGGGGAATGCGGGGAATTCATGCGCTCAGTGTACGTTGCCGCGCAAGCTGCGCACACAACGTCGTTGCCGCCTGCAGGCTGGAAGGATCGGCAATGCCGCGCCCGGCCATATCCAGTGCTGTGCCATGGTCCACCGCCACGCGCGGGTAGGGCAGGCCCAGGGTCAGGTTCACCGCCTGCTCGAAGCCCGAATACTTCAGCACCGGCAGGCCCTGGTCGTGGTACATCGCCAGCACGGTGTCGACGCCCGCCAGCTTGGCCGGCAGGAAGGCGGTATCGGCCGGCAGCGGCCCGATCAGGTCCATGCCCTCGGCGCGCAGGCGCTGCAGCAGCGGGATGATCAGGTCCAGCTCCTCACGACCCAGATGGCCGTCTTCGCCGGCGTGCGGATTCAGGCCGAGCACGGCGATGCGCGGCGCAGGCAGGCCGAACTCGCGGCGCAGGGCGGCATGCACGGTGCGCAGGATGTGTTCCAGGCGGGGCGCGGTGATCGCGTCGGCCACCTCGCGCAGTGGCAGGTGGGTAGTGGCCAGGGCCACGCGGACGATGTGGTTGGCCAGCATCATCACCACCTTCACCCCGGCCTGGTCGGCCAGCAGTTCGGTGGTCCCACTGTAGGCGATGCCGCCTTCGTTGATGACCGCCTTGTGCACCGGGCCGGTGACCACGCCGTGCAGTTCGCCAGACAGGCAGGCCTGGCCAGCACCGAGCAGGGCACCGATGACGGCGCCGGCATTGGCTGGGTTGGCCTGGCCGAAGTGGCTGGGCACGGTATTGGCCACAACGCGCACACGCAGATCGCCGGGGACGCGTGCTTCGGCGTCCTCGGGCAGCAGCTGCAGCGGCAGGTTCAGCGCGGCGGCGGCCGCGCGCAGGGTATCCGGGTCGGCGAAGGCCAGCAGCCGGCAATCTTCACGCGGCTGCTGGACGAGGCGGACACACAGCTCCGGGCCGATCCCGGCGGGCTCGCCCGGTACCAGAGCGAGCTCGGGACGCATCGGTCAGGACTGCGGCGGCGTGGCGGTGTTTTCCGCGCGGTCGCCGCTGCGGAAGCTGACGTAGGCTTCGCCACGCAGTTCCTGCAGGAAGCGGTTGTACTCGTCTTCCAGCTTGCGGCGGCCGATGGTCTCGCGGACCTGGGCACGCTGGTTGTCGGTGGTCACGTCGGTCTGGCGGGTGCCCACGCGCTGCACGATGTGCCAGCCGGCATCGGTGCGGAACGGCTGGCTGACGCCGCCATCCTGGATGCCGGCCACCTGCTGGCCGAACGCCGGACCGAACGCGTCGGCCGGGAACCAGCCCAGATCGCCGCCCTGGCCCTTGCTGTTGTTGTCCTCGGAGGACTCCTTGGCCACGGTCTCGAAGTCCGCGCCACCGGCGATGCGGGCCCGCAGGGTATCGATCTTGGCCTTGGCGGCAGCGTCGCTCTGGTGATCGTCCACGCGTACCAGGATGTGGCGGCCGTGGTACTCGGTGACCGTGTGCTCACCACCGCTGGCGGCGCTGGCATCACGCACTTCCACCAGCTTCAGCAGCTGGAAGCCGCTGGGGCCGCGGATCGGGCCGACCACTTCGCCGGGCTTCATCTTTTCCATCATCTGCGCGAAGGCCTGCGGGATTTCATCCAGGCTGCGCCAGCCCAGGTCGCCGCCTTCCAGCGCGTTGGGGCTGTCCGAATAACGCACGGCGGCCGCATTGAAGTCCAGCTCACCCTTGTCCAGCAGGGCCTTCACGCCTTCAGCCTTCTTCTGGCCGGTGGCGATCTGGTCGGCGTTGGAGCCGTCGGGCAGGGCGATCAGGATGTGTGCCAGGTGGTACTGGTTGCCCACCGTGGCCTGCTGCTTCAGCGCGGCGTCCACTTCACCCTCGCTGACACTGATGCGGCTCTGCGCGAAGCTCTGGCGCAGGCGCTGCACGGTGATTTCATCGCGCACCGAAGCACGGAAATCGTTGAAATCGATGCCGTCGTGGGCCAGGCGCTGGCGCAGTGCATCCAGGTCCGAGCCGTTCTGCTGGGCGATGGCATTCATCGCCTGGTTCAGCTCCTGGTCGCTGACGCGGATGCCGCTGCCCTGGGCGCGGGCCACCTGCAGCTTGACCAGCACCAGGCGCTCGAGCACCTGGCGGCTGAGCACGTCTTCCGGCGGCAGCTGGTTTTCACGGCCGGCGTACTGCGCCTTGATGTTGGCGATCGCACGCTGGAGCTCGCTCTGCAGGATCACGTCCTCGTCGACGACGGCGGCGATGCGGTCCAACGGCTGCGCCTCCTGCGCGAGCACCTGCAGGGGGGCGGACACGCTGGACACCGCCAGCAGGGAGGCGAGAAGAACGGGGAAGCGCTTGGTCATGGGATCTGATTCGGATCGTAGTCATCCCGGGTCGCCCCGGTGTTGCTGGGCGGCACGAGATAGAGGTCGTCGCGGTTGTAGCCGAGGATAGCACGGCGCAGCGTACGGTCCGTGTCCTGGCCGATGGAGCTGAGGCCCTTGAGCACGAACTCCAGCTGGAAGGAGTTGTTCATGTCGCCTTCGCGGTTGCGCACGTAGCGGCGGGCCACCGCACGGACCGCCAGGCAGCAGCTGTCCCACTGCACGCCGGCGATGATCTCCAGCGGTTCCTTGTCCTGCAGCGAGTAGTAATACCGGCCCACCAGGCTCCAGCGCGCATTCAGCGGGTACAGGAACGACAGGTCGGCCTGCTCCAGCAGGGTCCGGTCATGCTTGTTGGCGGTCGCCGGGGCGCCGGCGTTGATGCGGTAGCGGTAGCTGAGGTTGATCACGCCATCGTTGGGCATCAGATAGCGGGCGCGGACGCTGGCCAGATCCTCGCGCTTGTACTTCGGGTCCCACTGGTAGGTGGCGCCCAGGGTCCAGCGGTCGTTGATCATGTAGTTGCCGTCGGCGATCCAGGCCGACTTGCCCTTCTCCACTGGTGCGCCGCCCGGCGTGGTGCTGACCCGCGATTCGTCGAAGTACTGGATCTGGCCGATCGCGGCCGAGAAGCGTTCCTTGCCGGTGGTCTGGTCGATGAAGCGGGTGCCCAGTGCCAGGGTCAGCTGGTTGGCATCGTTCTGGCGGTCGGCGCCGGTATAGCGCGAGTCGCGGAACAGCTGGCCCCAGCTGAAGGTGAAGTCACGGGTGTCGAAGATCGGCAGCTCGTCCTGGTTGCGATAGGGCGTGCGCAGGTAGAACAGGCGCGGCTCCAGGGTCTGCAGGAATGACTTGCCACCGATCGACGTCTCGCGATCGAAGAACAGGCCGGCATCAAGGCTGCCGATCGGCAGGCTGCGGCTGGGCGAGGTATTGCCGCGCAGCTGTTCCGGGGTGGCCGTGGCCGGGTCGATGCCCTGCGAGCGCAGGATCTGGGCCTGGATGCCGTTGACGCCGTCGACCAGGCCGCGGTCCAGCTGGTAGGCCGTATAGCGGTAGGCCAGGGTCGGGGTGATGTACCAGGCCGCGCCACTGATCGGGAACGACACGTACGGCTTCACGTCCAGGCGCGAGCCACCGCTGATGCCAAGACCGGATGTCTGCTGGATGCCGTTCCGCGTGTACTGCAGATCCGTGCCCCGGTCCGGTCCGTACTTGAAGTTGACGTCGTCGTGGGTGAAGCGCACCGCTTCGGTGTAGATGCCGGTTTCCAGCCACGGCAGCACCGGCTTGTTCCAGTTCAAGAACAGGCGTGGCTCGCGGTTGTAGGGCAGGGCGCGCTCGTCGAGGGTGTAGTCGGTCAGCTGCCAGCGGTCGGCCATGATGCCGGCCGTCCAGTTCTGGCCGGTGCCGTACAGGCCGATGGTGCTCTGCAGGTTGGAGGCGGTCACGCCCACCAGGCGGTTGGCGAAGTCCTCGACATAGCGCTCGTCGCTCACCCAGGCCAGGTTGGCGCGGGCCTGCCAGTGGCTGTTCACGTTGTGGTAGCCGTCGAACATCACCCGGCCGCGGTCGCGGTCGCGCAGCTTGTCGCTGGGCATGTAGCTGGTCAGCACCTCGCCACGGCCGCCGTTGTAGAGGTAGCGGAACTCGTTGTCGAGCAGCAGGCCGCGCCGGCTCATGTAGCGCGGGGTCAGGGTGTCATCGTAGTTCGGCGCCAGATTGAAGTAGATCGGCTGCGCGTAGTCGAAACCGTTGCGGCCGGACATGCCCAGCTGCGGGAACAGCAGGCCGGTCTTGCGGCGGTCATCGATCGGGAACTTGAAGTAGGGCGCCCACAGCACCGGCACCTTGCCGATGCGCAGCACCGCGTTGCGGGCCGTGCCGAAGCCTTCGTCGTTGTCCACTTCGATCTGCGGCGCCGACAGCTTCCATACCGGCTGCGACGGGTCGCAGGTGGTGTAGGTGGAGCGGTGCATCTGGCCGACCGCGCCCTGCAGGTCGACCGACTCGGCATCGCCGTTGCCCCGGCGCGACACCAGCTGGTACTTGATGTCGGAGATCTTGTGGGTGTCGCTTTCCTGGTTGCCTTCGGCGCGCTTGGCGACCATCCGGATCGACCCGTCCTGGTAGCGGACATTGCCGTCGGCGATGTAGTTGCCGGTCTCGGTGTCGAAGCTGAGCTTGTCGGTACCGACGAACTGGTCACCGCGGCGCAGCGCCACGTTGCCCTCGTACTGCGGCACGGTGGTGGTGCCCAGCAGCTGGTCGCCTTCGATGTCGGTCGGCTGGTTCTCGCGGGCGGCCGCGGCGGCAGCCTTGTCCTGGGCGGGGACCGGGGTGGGGGCGTCTGTGAACGCGGGAATGACGTCGGTGGCCGGGCACAGGCCCCAGTTGAGCGGCTTATCATCGGCCATCGCCGGCAGGCTGATGGCGATGCTCAGAGGCAGGGGAAGCAGGCGGAGGGCTCGGCGCACGCGGTTCGGATTCGGGCGAAAACGGACGGTAGCTTGCCCCATCCCTTGCATAGGGGCAATGAAGGGCGCCGGAGCCTGCCGGTTCGGGTTCATCCGGCGGAGGCACCCGCAGAGGGGGTGATCAGGGCCTGGACATGGGCCACGCTGCACTCGGCCAGGGCCTGCAGGTCGTAGCCTCCCTCCAGCATCGAGACCACCCGGCCGGCCGCGTGCCGGCGTGCCAGCGCGTGCAGTTCACGGGTGATCCAGGCGAAATCGTCGGTCTCCAGCATCAGGTCCGCCTGCGGATCACGCAGGTGGGCGTCGAAGCCGGCCGAGATCAGCAGCAGCTGCGGGCGGAAGTCGTCGATGGCCGGCAGCATCTCGTCGGCCCAGACGTTGCGGAAGCGGAAGCCGCCGCTGCCCGGCGGCAGCAGGATGTTCATCAGGTTGCCGGCACCGCGGTCGCGGCGCAGGCCGGAATTGGGAAACAGCCCGGCCTGGTGGGTGCTGTAGTACGAGACCCGGGCATCGTGCTGGAAGATGTCCTGGGTGCCATTGCCGTGGTGCACGTCGAAATCGACCACCGCGATCCGCTCCAGGCCATGGCGGTCGCGGGCATAGGCGGCGGCGATGGCGATGTTGTTCAACAGGCAGAAGCCCATCGCCGTGCTGCTGGTGGCGTGGTGGCCCGGCGGGCGCACCGCGCAGAAGGCCAGCGGGTCCTCGCCCAGCATCACCGCATCGACTGCGGCCACACCGGCACCGGCGGCGTGCACGGCGGCGCTGGCCGAGCCGGGCGAGGTCCAGGTGTCCATGTCCAGCTGGCGCAACGGCGCGGTCTGCGGCTGCAGCACGAAGTCGAGCAGGGCGCTGTCGTGGACCCGGGTCAGTTCGCCGAACTTGGCCGGCGGCGCTTCGCGCCAGTCCAGCTGGCCGGGGAAGGCCGCGTGCAGCGCGTCCAGCACATGCTGCAGGCGTTGCGGGCATTCGGGATGGCCGGGACCGGGGTCATGCAGCAGGCAGGACGGGTGGGTATAGACCAGCATCGTGCCGACTCAGCGCTGGCGCTGCTGCGGTTGCCACAGCGCTTCGCCCTGGCCATCGGCGCGGGCCAGCACCCGGGCCAGCACGAACAGCAGGTCCGACAGCCGGTTGAGGTACTGCAGCGCCTCGCTGCGCACGGCTTCGTGGCGGGCCAGGGTGACCGTTTCGCGCTCGGCGCGGCGGACGATGGTGCGGGCCAGATGGCAGCGCGCGGCGGCTTCGCCGCCGGCTGGCAGGATGAATTCCTTCAGCATCGGCAGGTCGGCGTTGTAATGGTCCAGCTGCTGTTCCAGGGCCGAAACGTCGGCGGCATGGATCGCAGCGTGGCCGGGGATGCACAGTTCGGCGCCCAGGTCGAACAGCTGGTGCTGCAGATGCACCACCAGCGCGCGCACATCCTCGGGCAGGGGAGCGGCCAGCAGCAGGCCGAGCGCGGCGTTGGCCTCGTCGACGGTGCCGAAGGACGCCACGCGGGCGTCATCCTTGGCCACGCGCTGGCCGTCGCCAAGGCCGGTACTGCCGTCGTCGCCGGTGCGGGTGTAGATGCGCGAGAGGCGATGACCCATGGCGCGGCTCAGTGGCGGATGTCGCGGCGGGCCTGCTGGAGCTTCAACACCTGCTCCACGGCCAGCTGCAGGGCGGCGGCCAGCGCTACATAGATCGCCGTGGTGCGCAGGTAGGGCCCGAACCACTGCGCGTAGTTCTGCGCCCAGCCGGCCAGGGTCGGCTCGGCCACGTTGCGGCTGGACCAGTAGAAGCCGCCCTGTGCCAGCAGGTGGCAGACCGCCACCGAGGCGACCAGCAGCAGTGCGCCCTTGGCCAGTACCGGCCAGCGCGCGCTCTGGTAGTTGCGGCCCAGCAGCATGCCGCCGGCCCACAAAGAGAAGTAGGCCGGCAGCAGCAGCCAGTAGCCCGGCGACACGCAGTAGTGCTGCCAGAAATCCAGTCCGCTGCTGCGGATCACGATCCAGTCGACCAGCACGGCGAACACCATCAGCAGCGGGAACGCCCAGCGCGTCCAGCGGGCCAGGTAGAAGCCACCGATGAAGAACACGGCCCAGGAGGCATCCGGAATGGCCGCGAAGTGGTTGACCCGGGTCGCCGCCAGCAGCAGTACGAGTACGGACAGGACGAAGGCGCGGTTGGCGGTATCGGACATGGCGGGGGCCCGGAGCGGATTCAGGTTTCATTCTAGCCCGCCGCGCAGGTTGGCGCAGGTGCCGCCCGTTCGGCGTACAGTCGGGACGAGCGCGTATCATGAACACATGAGTGAACGACATGACGTGCTGATCGTCGGTGGTGGCCTGGTCGGTGCCAGCCTGGCCATTGCCCTGGACCGCCTGGGCCGCGACGTGGGCCTGCTCGAGGCCAGCCCGGCCGGCGAGCTGCCTGCGGTGTTCGACCAGCGCAATCTCAGTTTCGCCGCTGCCACCGTCAATGCGCTGACCGCGCTGGGGGTGATGCAGAAGCTGGCAATGGCACCGGGCCCGATCCGGCGCATCCATGTCAGTCGTGCCGGCGATTTCGGCCGTGTGCAGCTCGAAGCGGCCGATTACGACCGGCCGTGGTTCGGCCAGGTGGTGGTCGCGCGCGATTTCGGCCAGGCGCTGGAAGCGCGGCTTCAGGAGCTGCCGCGCCTGCGCCGTTACCGGCCGATGCGGTTCCTGGGACTGGGCGAGGTGGTGGACGGCTACCGCCAGGTGCGGGTGGCTGACGAGGCGGGTGAACGCGTGCTGCTGGCACGTCTGGTGGTGGGGGCCGATGGCACCACCAGCGGCGTGCGTGGCGCGCTGGGCATCGAGGTCGACCGCCATGATTTCCAGCAGACCCTGTTCGTGGCCCGCGTGCGCAGCCAGCGCGCGCCGGACGGCACGGCCTGGGAGCGGTTCACCGATACCGGCCCGACTGCCCTGCTGCCGCGTGGCGATCGTCACTTCGGCACTGTGCATGGCGTAGCGCGCGACCACGCCGATGCGGTGATGGCGCTGGACGATGCGGCGTGGCTGCAACGCCTGCAGAACGCGATCGGCTGGCGTGCCGGCCGCCTGCTCGAATCCGGTCCACGCAGTGCTTATCCGCTCATCCAGGTACTGGCGCGCGCGTTGGCCAGTGAACGCACGGTACTGCTGGGCAATGCCGCGCAGACCATTCATCCGCTGGGTGCACAGGGCTTCAACCTGGGCCTGCGCGATGCGCTGACCCTGGCCGAGCTGCTGGAGGATGCGCATGAGGATGCCGGCAGTGATGCACTGCTGCAGGCCTACGTCGCGCGCCGCGAGGAAGACCGCCGGCAGACGGTGGCGTTCTCCGGTGGGCTGGCACGCCTGACCAGCAACCCGGCGCCGCTGATGCGGCCGCTGCGCAGCCTCGGCCTGGTGGCCGCGCAACGCGCGTCGGTGCAGTCGATGCTGGTCGGTGGCGCGATGGGCTTCCGTGGCGACGTGCCGCGCCTGTGCCGTGGAGAAGCCGCATGAGCCGGCGCACGCGTCTTGATGTGGCCATCGTCGGTGGTGGCGTGGTCGGTGCCGCGTGTGCGCTGGCGCTGGCCGATGCCGGCCTGTCGGTTGCGCTGGTGGAAGGCCGTGAACCGGCGCCGTGGCAGGCCGCACAGCCTGACCTGCGCGTGTTCGCCTTTGCCGCCGACAACGTGCAGCTGTTGAACCGCCTGGGCGTGTGGCCGGCGATCGCGCAGGCCCGCGCCTGGCCCTACCGGCGCATGCAGGTGTGGGACGCGGCCGGTGGCGAGGATCTGCTGTTCGACGCTGATCGTTTCGGCCGGCGCGAACTGGGCTACATCGTCGAGAACGGCCTGCTGCAGGACCGCCTGTGGGCGGCGCTGCCGGCGGCGGGCGTGCAGCTGCACTGCCCGGCACGGGTGGAAGCACTGGAGCAGGACGAGGATGGCGTGCGCCTGCGCCTGGATGACGGTCGCCGCCTGGAAGCGGCGTTGGCGGTGGCCGCCGACGGTGCCGAATCGACCCTGCGCCAGCTGGCCGGGATCGAGGTTGAAAAGCATGACTACCACCAGCGTGGCGTGGTGGCCTACGTGGACAGCGATCTTCCCAACCAGGCCACGGCCTGGCAGCGTTTCCTGCCGAGCGGTCCACTGGCGCTGCTGCCGGTGGCCGAGCGCCGCAGCTCCATCGTCTGGACCCTGCCCGAGGATGAAGCGGCTCGCGTGCTGGCGTTGGACGAGGACAGCTTCAACCGCGAACTGACCCGCGCCTTCGCTGCACGCCTGGGCGAACTGCGTCTGGCCTCGCCGCGTGCGGCGTTCCCGCTGCGCCGCCAGCTGGCCCGTCACTATGTGGCCGGCCGCGTGCTGGCGCTGGGCGATGCCGCACATGTGGTGCATCCGCTGGCCGGGCAGGGCGTGAACCTGGGGCTGCGCGATGTCGCCGCCCTGCAGCAGTGGCTGGCGCCGTCCGCCGAGCGTCGGGGCCAGCCGCGGCTGTCGCCGCAGCGCCTGCAGCGCTGGGCGCGCGAACGGCGCAGCGACAACCACATCGCCGCCTACAGCTTCGATGCGATCAACCGCCTGTTCTCCAATGACGAAATGCACCTGACCCTGGCCCGCGGTCGTGCGCTGGGCTGTGTCGGCAAATGGCCGCCGCTGGTGCAGGCGTTCTGGAAGCGCGCCGCTGGGGTGTAAGCGGAATACATGCCGCACGACGCTTCCGGCATCAGTGAACAAAAAAGGGGACGGAGGGGATCAAGTCGTTTGTGCCACAAACGACTTGATCCCCTCCGTCCCTTTTTTCAGTCGACCAGCCAACCGGCCAGGTCTGCACGATCCAGCTTGCCGCGACGCTTCACGTCCAATGCATTGAACTCATCGGCCAGCGCCGGGTTGGCCTGTGCTTCCTCGCGGCTGATGAAACCATCGCCGTTCACATCCAGCGCGGCGAAGTGGATGCGGTACTGGCCGACCACGCTGCTCGGTTCCAGCGAACGCACGGTCACCTGTGCCTCGCCGGCTGGTCGTGCAATCTCGACGCTGCCGCTGACCCGGCCAGCATCCAGCGGTTGCTGGCGGATCGCGCCGCCGGTGGGGCCCAGCGGCTGGCTCTGCGCAGGGGTGTGCGGCAGGTGCTGGGCCATGGCCGGTGCGGCTGCCAGCAAAGTGATCAGCAGGGTGAGCGAGTGGTAGCGCATGGTTCCGTTCCCCGATAGCGCCGGGCCATGCCCGGCGGATGCAATGGGTTCAGCGCAGCGGCGAGGCCAGCACCGTGATTTCTTCCCGATCGTGATACAGCTGCTTGGCGCGCACCACCAGCGGCTTGCCGGCCTGGTCCTGGAACAGGTCCAGGCACAAGCGGGTTTCGTCCCAGCGCTTCTTCATCGGCAGCTTCAGATTGAAGATCGCGTGCCGGCACCAGCCTTCGCGGAACCAGGTGGCCATGCGCTCGGCCACGCGCCGCGGCTGCTCGACCATGTCGCAGACCATCCAGTCCAGCGGCTGCTCCGGATGCCAGTGGAAGCCATCGGCGCGCAGGTGCTCGACCAGGCCGGTGTCCAGCACGTGCTGGCGCAGCGGACCGTTGTCGATGCTCAGTACGTGCATGTGCTGGCGGGTCAGCACCCAGGTCCAGCCGCCCGGTGCGGCGCCCAGGTCGGCCGCACGCATGCCGGGCTTGGCCAGCGCTTCGCGCTCTTCCGGCGTCAGCAGGGTCAGCAGCGCTTCGTCCAGCTTCAGCGCCGAACGCGAAGGCGCTTCGGGCAGCAGCTTCAGGCGCGGGATGCCCAGCGCCCACGGCGCGCTGTCGGCCGGGTCGGCCACGCAGACGAAGGCGTGGGTACCGTCGACGAACACCACGTGCAGGCGCGGCAGGCGCGTATTGGGCTTGTCGGTCAGCTTGCCGGCCTTGCGCAGCGCCGGGCGCAGCGCATTGCCGAAGGCACGGGCCAGACCGGACAGTGGCTTGCCGGCGTCCGAATCGGGGTGCTCCACCCACAGGTCGCCAAAGCGCGGCGCATCGGCCAGCACCTCCAGCATCGGGGTGATCCGGTCAGCCGGGTCCAGCTGCGGCAGCTCGGCCAGTACCACCAGCTTCTGCCGCGCGAAGATCAGCTCGCGCCAGCGCAGGCGCGGTGCCAGCGCAGCCGCCTCGTCGCACATGAACAGCACGTAGCCGTCATTGCGCTGGGTGCGCGCGTAGCCGGCGAAACCGGCTTCACCGGCGCGGAACTGCAGCTCGCCGGCCAGCTCGGGCTCGAAGCCCTGCCGGCACAGGCACAGCAGGCCGATGCCGGTTTCAGTAGCGGGCGCCATCGCTTTCCCCATAGGCACGCAGCACGCTGCGCGCAGCGTCGCGGTTCAAGCCCTGCACGACTTCGATGCCGCGCTTGTTGAGTTCACCCACCCAGTCCGCCGGCAGCGGGCCTTCGTCGAACGGGGTCAGTTCCTCGACGTCGGCCGAGTTGGCGCCGATCAGCAGGCGGTCGATGCCGGCCCATACGGTGGCGCCGTAGCACTGGCAGCACGGCTGCGAGCTGGTGGCCAGGGTGACAGGCGACAGCACCGCGTTCAGGCGCGGGGTCTGCAGGCGCTGCTGGGCCAGCATGTAGGCCATGTTCTCGGCGTGCGCCAGCGAGGTCGCATGCGGCATCACCCGGTTCACGCCGGCGGCGATGACCTTGTCATCCGGGCCGAACACCACGGCACCGAACGGGCCGCCACTGGCGTGTTCGACGTTCAGCCGCGACAGCTCGATCGCCAGCGCGACCTTGGCCTCATCGCCCGGATATCGACGATCCAGGTCGATCTGGTCGTGGATCCAGGCGGGAAGGGTCAGGTGGACTTGCGCGTACAGCATCGCGAGGGTGCCTCGTAGTGGGATGGAAGAAAGTGCGGTTGCTTGGGAAACCGGCGCGCAGTGTAGCTGCACCGGCCTGTATCGGGTGTGGCGGCGGATCAGCCCGGTGAACCGGTACGGATCACCACGTACTGCTTGCGGAATTCCAGCCCGGCCGGCGGCCAGCTGGCCGCGTAGGCGCGCAGCAGGGGAAGGGCGCCGGCGAAGTCGTGGCCGTTGACCCGGCAATCGGCCTCGCACAGGCCATCGGCATCGCGCGAGGCGAACAGGCGGATGGCAAGGAACTGGCGCGCCTTCAGCAGGTCGTCGAAGGCGTCCATGCTCTTGGTGAACAGACAGCAGGGGCAGGAACCGTGGTCGTCCTCGCTGCAGGTGGAGGCATCCACCTCCTGCGCGCGGTAGTGCGCCAACGGCCCCAGCACCACGGTGCGTTCGTGTTCCTCGCCGTCGTCGCTGGCCGGATAGGTCAGGCCCAGCATCGGCAGGCCCTGTGCATCTTCGGCGCCGATCGCGGTCTGCAGGGTCGCCAGATCCACCCGCACCCAGGTCTGGAAGCCGGACAGCAGCGACGCCTGCTCATCGGCACCGTTGGCGTGCTGGTACTCGAACAGGCCATCGGCGAACAGCACGGGGTGCTCGATCTCGATGACCGTGGAGGTCTGCCAGCCGCCGTTGTCGCGCGCGTGTGCCGCCATCGCATGCGGTGTCAGGCGCAGGCCGCTGTCCAGCAGCAGCGCGCCGCCGTCGACGCGACTGGCGATGCCGGCGTCCTGCAGGACCTGCTGCAGCAGCGGGAGGAGGGCGGCGGAGGTCGTGGTCATGTCAGGCCTGTGGGTGGATGGGGTGAAACATCCAGGCAGGGCCTGGGGATCTAGCGGTCGAGCGCGTCGAGTTCGGCGCGATATCGCAGCGCGTCGGGCTGCTGCTGCGGATCGTTGCCGTGGTCGCGCAGCCAGGTTTCCAGCTCGCGGCGATAGTCCGCGCGGAAACCGGCATTGCCCGGGCTGAAGTGCAGCTTGCGTGCCGCCACCTCCACGCGTTCGCGCGCAGTGGCACGGGCCTGGGCGATGCCGTGCGGGGATTCGTTGGTGAGGATGACGAAGTTGCGCGGGAAACCCGGCGTGTACTTCACCACGAATGGCTGGTCGGGCGCCGGGATGCGGATCGCGTTCTCCAGCGGCCACAGCGAGGCGGTGTTGGTGTGGAACACCACTTCCACATCGCGGCCTTCGGCAGTGCGCAGTACCGCTTCGTAGCGCCAGATGTACTGCTCGTTCATCGTCGAGCTGGTCCGCTCGGACTTCACGATCACCGCTTCACCGCGCTCGCCCACCACGTTGAGGAAGGCGGCGTTGAGAAAGTGGCCGAGGATGATGTTGAGCATCGCCAGCGGGAACACCACGATGGCGTAGCCCGGAAAGCGCCGCCACCACGAGACCAGCCCGGCCAGCACCATCGCCGAAAAGAACGTCAGCAGCGGATGCTGCGAGATGAACCAGAGCAGGGCGGAAAGTGCGGTGATCATCGTAGGGTTCGTGCGGGCGCCTTCCCGGCGCCCGCGCAGGTCCTCAGGCCGACCAGGTGTCGCGCAGGGTCACGCTGCGGTTGAACACCGGCTTGGCCTCGGTGTGGTCGCGGCGGTCGGCCACGAAGTAGCCGGTACGCTCGAACTGGAACGACTGCTCCGGCGCGGCGCTGGCCGCGGCCGGCTCGACATAGCCGGTGACGGTGCGGCGCGATTCCGGGTTGAGGTAGTCGCGGTAGGTCTTGCCTTCCGATTCGTCGTCCGGATTGGCCACCGAGAACAGGCGGTCATACAGGCGGATCTCGGCCAGCACACCGTGCACGGCGCTGACCCAATGGATGGTGCCCTTGACCTTGCGGTTGGCGCCTTCCATGCCCGGACGCGATTCCGGATCCAGCCAGCCGCGCAGCTCGGTGATGGTGCCGTCGGCATCCTTGATCACTTCATCGCAGCGGATGATGCCGGCGCCGCGCAGGCGCACTTCGCCACCCGGCACCAGGCGCTTCCAGCCCTTCGGCGGTACTTCGGCGAAGTCCTCGCGGTCGATCCACACTTCGCGTGCGAACGGTACTTCGCGGCTGCCGAAGCTCTCGTCCTTCGGGTGGTTGCTGAAGGTCAGCTGTTCTTCGTGGCCTTCCGGCAGGTTGGTCAGCACCAGCTTGACCGGATCGATCACCGCCATGCGGCGCGGCGCGGCACTGTCCAGGTCTTCGCGCAGCGCGCCTTCCAGCACGCTGAAGTCGATCAGCGAGTTCTGCTTGCTGATGCCCACGCGTTCGGCGAACAGGCGCATCGCCGCAGGGGTATAGCCACGGCGACGCAGGCCCTGCAGGGTCGGCATGCGCGGGTCTTCCCAGCCGTCCACCAGCTGTTCGGTGACCAGCGCCATCAGCTTGCGCTTGCTCATCACCGTGTAGTTGATGTTCAGGCGCGAGAACTCGATCTGGCGCGGCTTGGCTGCTTCGCGCGGCAGGCCGGCGTCGACCAGCGGTTGGGTCAGCGCATCGTCATGGGCGAAATCGACGTTGTCCACGCACCAGTCGTACAGCGGGCGGTGGTCTTCGAATTCCAGCGTGCACAACGAGTGGGTGATGCCCTCGATCGAATCACCCAGCGCATGGGCGAAGTCGTACATCGGGTAGATCGGCCACGCGTTGCCGGTGTTCTGGTGCTCGACGTGCTTGATGCGGTACAGCGCCGGATCGCGCAGGTTGATGTTGCCGCTGGCCATGTCGATCTTGGCGCGCAGGGTACGCGCGCCATCCGGGAATTCACCGGCCCGCATGCGGCGGAACAGGTCGAGGTTTTCCTCGACGCTGCGGTCGCGCCACGGCGACGGGCGGCCCGGCTCGGTCAGGGTGCCGCGGTAAGCGCGCACTTCCTCGGCCGACAGGTCGCAGACATAGGCCTTGCCCTGTTCGATCAGCTTCTCGGCGGCCAGGTAATAAGTCTGGAAGTAGTCCGAGGCGTGGCGCAGCTCGTTCCAGCTGAAGCCCAGCCAGCGCACGTCGTCCTGGATCGCGGCCACGTATTCCGGATCTTCCTTGGCCGGGTTGGTGTCGTCGAAACGCAGGTTGCAGACGCCGCTGAATTCACCGGCGATGCCGAAGTTCAGGCAGATCGACTTGGCGTGGCCGATGTGCAGGTAGCCGTTCGGCTCTGGCGGGAAGCGGGTCTTGATCGCCTGGTGCTTTCCGCTGGCCAGGTCCTCGCGCACGATCTGGCGGATGAAATCGCGCTTTTCGTGGCTGTCGGCGGGGGTCTCGGGGCTGGCGGGGGTGTGCTCGGACATGAGTCGGCGAAAAGAAAGGCAGAAAGACCAACAGTCTAGCGCGTACGGGGCAGGGCTGCCCGGTAGGGCTGGCCGGCGGAATGGTCACGCGCCGTCACCACCACCATTCAGCCCCCGGGCGTATGCTGGACCCATGTCCCATGGAGCCGCCGCATGCACATCGTGTACAAGGCCGACAACCTGTTCGACGCCCACCTGGTCAAGCACGCGCTGGAAGATGCCGGCATCCCGGCCTTCGTGTTCGGCGAGTCGCTGCTGGGTGGCATGGGCGAGCTGCCGCTGTTCGGCGTGCTGCGGGTGGGCATCCCCGACGCGGCGCGGCCGCAGGCCGAGGACATCGTGGCGGCGCTGGACTTGGGCCACGCGCCGGACGCCCCCATCTCAGATGCAGACGACATAGCCGGACTTCCGGCGTAGGAGCGCATCATGTTGGGAATTGGCCAGGGCATCCTCGGCATCGGCGCCTTCAAGCAGCGCCTGCCGCGCCCGGAAGAAGCACTGCCGGGGCGTGACCAACCGCTGCCGCTGCACAGCAACCAGCACTTCGTGAACAGCCATCCGCTGAAGGACCGTTTCGCCGGCCTGCAGCAGATCCGTTTCGCGCTGGGCTGCTTCTGGGGCGCCGAGCGCAAGTTCTGGACCGAACCGGGCGTGTACAGCACCTCGGTCGGCTATGCCGGCGGCATTACCCCGAACCCGACCTATGAAGAGGTCTGCTCGGGCCTGACCGGCCACACCGAAGTGGTGCAGGTGGTGTTCGACCCGGCGGTGGTGAGCCTGGAGCGGCTGCTTCAGCTGTTCTGGGAGAGCCACGACCCGACCCAGGGCATGCGCCAGGGCAACGACACCGGCACCCAGTACCGCTCGGCGATCCACGTCACCGACGAGGCGCAGTACAAGGCAGCGCTGGCCAGCCGCGAGGCCTACCAGGCGCAGCTGGACGCGGCTGGCTACGGCCCGATCACCACCGAGATCGTGTATCCGGCGCCTGAGTATTACTACGCCGAGGATTACCACCAGCAGTACCTGGCGAAGAACCCGAACGGTTACTGCGGGATTGGTGGCACCGGCGTGAGCTGCCCGATCGGGTTGGATGTGGAGGCGCCGCGCTGACGCGCGGTGGTCCGCCCGCGGCGGGCAACGTCAACGGCTGAAAGCCAAAGCCAAAGCGGCTCTGGGTTGCTGCTTGTTGGGTGGGGCGGTGTGGGTTGGCAGGACACGCCGTAAACCCGTCCTTGGGGGCTCGATGGCGCCTTGCTCGTGTGCGCGGTCCTGCGCACACGGCAAGACCGGGGTTGGGCGTCCTGCCCAACCCGCCCGAGGCATGCCTCGGGCCCATGGCGCCAACGGTCCTGCCAACCCACACCGCCCCACCCCCGACAGTTTCCCGGTGACGGTGGGAAAGAGCATTGGGTTACTGACGAACTGATGGAAAACAAAAAGGACGCGGCGTTCGCCGCGTCCTTTTTGTTTGGTTCTGCATTGCCCTTGTAGAGCCGAGCCATGCTCGGCTCCGAGCAAGCGGAGCGCGCGACCCGCTGTTGCTCTTCTTTCCTTCTTCCGTGGCGGGCGGCCGCAGGAAACTGTCGAAGGCAGGGTGGGTAGGCCGTGCAGGGGCGTGAGCCGCATGGATGCGGCGACCGAGCTTACAGGGACGTACTTGCAGCGTCCCCTGCACGGCCTACCCACCCTGCCAACCGCATGATCGGCTCTTCGCGACCAACCGACCCGCCACGAGGGGCTCAGCCGTTGGCCGGAATCACAGTGCCGCGCGGATCCGCTCGCGCAGTGCTTCCAGATCCTTGGCAAACGCCTCGATACCGGTTGCCAGCTTCTCGGTCGCCATCGGATCGGCCGCCAGATCCGCCGCGAACTTCGCTGCATCGATCGGGGTCACCGCCACGCCGTCGGCGGCACCGGCCACCAGCTTGCGCGGCAGCTCGCCGTGGTCGGCGTCCAGCTTCTCCAGCAGGTCCGGCGAAATCGTCAGGCGGTCGCAGCCGGCCAGTGCTTCGATCTGCGCGGTCGAACGGAACGAGGCACCCATCACCACCGTCGACGAACCGCGACGCTTGAATTCGGCATACACGCCACGCACGAACTTCACGCCCGGGTCTTCGTCGATGCTGGCCGGGGTCTGGCCGTTGGCCACGTACCAATCGAGGATGCGGCCGACGAACGGCGAGATCAGGAACGCGCCGGCTTCGCTGCAGGCCAGTGCCTGGGTCGGGTTGAAGATCAGGGTCAGGTTGCAGTCGATACCCTCGGCCTGCAGGATGCGCGCGGCTTCCACGCCTTCCCAGGTCGCGGCGATCTTGATCAGGATCTTCTCGCGCGGCACGCCTGCATCAGCGTACATCTGGATGAACTGGCGGGCCTTGGCCACGGTGGCGGCGGTGTCGTAAGCCTGGTCGGCATCCACTTCGGTGGACACGCGGCCCGGCACCAGCGTGCTCAGCAGCGCGCCGACGCCGATGGTCAGGCGGTCGGCCACGGCATGCACCACGGCTTCGCGGTCGCCACTCTGCTGGCGGCCCCAGGCCAGTTCGCGTTCGATCAGCTCGGCGTAGACCGGCAGGTCCAGCGCCTTCTTCACCAGGGTCGGGTTGGTGGTGCAGTCCACCGGCTGCAGGCGCTTGATGGCGTCGTAGTCACCGGTATCGGCAACGACCACGGACAGTTCGCGCAGCTGGGACAGTTTGGACGGGGTACTCATTACGGCTCCTGGTGCAGGGGGATCGAATCGCGCGCGGTGCGCAGCGGTAATCAGGGGCGGTCGTTGTGGACCGCGGTCACGCGCAGGCGCAGCTTGCGGCCGCCGGGCGCGTTCCAGTCGATGCTCTGGCCGATCGAAAGGCCGAGCAGGGCGCTGCCGACCGGGGCCAGCACGGAAACCTTGCCTTCATCGACGTTGGCTTCGCGGGGGAAGACCAGGGTCAGGACGTGCTTCTCGCCCGAGACTTCATCTTCGCACTCCACGCGCGAATGCATCATGACGATGCCTTCGGGAATCTGGTCCGGTGCCAGCACGGTGGCACGGTTGAGTTCTTCAGCAAGCGCGAGCGCGGCAGGCGTCTGGCTCAGCGCAGGGGATTCGAGCATGGCGTCCAGGCGGTCCATGTCGAAGGTGGAAACGGTGATCGACGGCGGCAGGCCGCTGGCGGTACTCATGGTGAAGCTCCTTGGTTGAAAGCCATGCAAAAGGCGGCACCTGCTGGCGCCGCCTGTCTGTATTGTGGGGACAAATGCGGCCGGAATCGACTCCTGTCGATTCCAGGCCGGTACTGCGGGGGCTCAGCCGTTCAGCGCGGGGCCGGGCAGGGCGGCAGTGTCGCCGGCGGTGTTGACCGCCTCCAGGGTGAACAGCGCCTGCGGCAGGCGCTTGAACTGGTCGGCCAGCTCCATCAGGAAGTCGTTCATGGCCGAGCTGCGGCGCCAGATCATGGCGATGCGGCGGCTGGGACGGCCTTCGCCGGTGAAATCGAGCAGGCGGATGTTGTTCGAGCGCGGGACCGGCGGTTGCACCGACAGGCTCGGCAGCAGAGTGATGCCGACGTCGGCGGCAACCATCTGCCGCAGCGTCTCCAGGCTGGTGGCGCGGAACTCGGACTTCTCGTTGGCACCGAACAGGCGGCAGACTTCCAGTGCCTGGTCGCGCAGGCAATGCCCGTCTTCCAGCAGCAGCAGCTTCTGCGTGGCCAGTTCCTGCACGTCCAGGTGTTCGCGACGGGCCAGCGGGTGGCGCCCGGAAACAGCCAGCAGGAACGGCTCCTCGAACAGGAATTCGGCGTGCAGCTGGTCATCGATCACCGGCAGCGCCAGCAGTGCGGCGTCCAGCTTGCCCTCGCGCAGGCGGTCCAGCAGCACGTCGCTCTTTTCTTCGACCAGCAGCAGTTCCAGTTCGGGGAAGCGCTCGCGGATGCGCGGGATCACATGCGGCAGCAGGTACGGGCCCAGGGTCGGGAAGATCCCCAGGCGCACCGTACCGGCTTCCGGATCGCGGCTGCGTCGCGCCGCTTCCTTCAGCTGTTCCACTTCGGACACGATCACCCGCGCCCGCGCGGCAGCTTCCTGGCCGGCCGGGGTCAGCATCACCTTGCGCGGTGCGCGTTCCACCAGCGGCAGGCCCAGCTCTTCTTCCAGCTTGCGGATCTGCGTGGACAGCGTGGGCTGGCTGACGAAGCAGGAGGCGGCAGCCCGGCCGAAATGCTTGTGGTCGGCCAGGGCTACCAGGTACTTCAGATCACGTAGGTTCATCCTTACACCCCAGGGGTAACGGACCGGCTGACGGCGTGGTTACCCGACAGGCAGACAATGTTCCCGGTGATCTGGGAACGGTGGATCAGGCAGCTTCAGCAACGGCACCGCTGCTGCTGCTCACCGACGAGCGGATCAGGTGGTCGAACGCGCTCAGTGCGGCGGTCGAACCGGCGCCCATGGCGATGATGATCTGCTTGTAGGGTACCGTCGTGCAATCGCCAGCAGCGAACACACCCGGCAGGTTGGTCTGGCCACGGTCGTCGATGACGACCTCGCCACGCGGCGACAGCGCCACGGTGTCCTTCAGCCACTCGGTGTTGGGCAGCAGGCCGATCTGCACGAAGATACCTTCCAGCTCGACGCGGTGGGCGTCGCCGCCGACGCGGTCCTTGTAGACCAGGCCGGTGACACGGCTGCCGTCGCCCAGCACCTCGGTGGTCTGCGCGCTGGTCAGCACGGTGACGTTGGCCAGGCTGCGCAGCTTCTTCTGCAGTACTTCATCGGCGCGCAGGCTGGAATCGAATTCCAGCAGGGTCACATGCGACACGATGCCGGCCAGGTCGATGGCCGCTTCCACGCCGGAGTTGCCGCCGCCGATCACCGCCACGCGCTTGCCCTTGAACAGCGGGCCATCGCAATGCGGGCAGTAGGCCACGCCCTTGTTGCGGTACTGGTCCTCGCCCGGCACGTTCATCTGCCGCCAGCGTGCGCCGGTGGACAGGATCACCGAACGCGACTTCAGCACCGCGCCGTTCTCCAGCTGCACCTGCACCAGGCCGTCTTCACCGGCCGGCACCAGCGCGCTGGCGCGCTGCAGGTTCATGATGTCCACCTCGTACTCGCGCACGTGCTGTTCCAGCGCCGTGGCCAGCTTCGGGCCTTCGGTCTCCTTCACCGAAATGAAGTTCTCGATCGCCATGGTGTCCAGCACCTGGCCACCGAAACGCTCGGCGGCGATGCCGGTGCGGATGCCCTTGCGTGCGGCGTAGATCGCTGCTGCCGCACCAGCCGGGCCTCCGCCCACCACCAGCACGTCGAAGGCGTCCTTGGCGGCGATCTTCTCGGCATCGCGCTTGCTGGCATTGGTGTCCAGCTTGGCCACGATCTGCTCGAGGGTCATGCGGCCCTGGTCGAACACTTCACCGTTGAGGTACACGGTCGGCACCGACATGATCTCGCGCTTCTCGACTTCGTCCTGGAACAGGGCACCGTCGATGGCCACGTGCTGGATGCGCGGGTTGAGCACCGCCGCCAGGTTCAGCGCCTGCACCACGTCCGGGCAGTTCTGGCAGGACAGCGAGAAGTAGGTTTCGAACCGGTACTCGCCTTCCAGGTTCTGCACCTGCTCGATCAGCTCGGCGGTGGCCTTGGACGGGTGGCCGCCCACCTGCAGCAGGGCCAGCACCAGCGAGGTGAACTCGTGGCCCATCGGCAGGCCGGCGAAGGTCAGGTGGATATCCTGGCCCGGCGTGCCCAGGCCGAACGAGGGCACGCGGCCCTGGCCGTCACGCAGCACCTGCAGCGAGATCTTGTCCGACAGGCTTTCCAGGGTCTGCAGCAGTTCCAGCATTTCCTGCGACTTGGCGCCGTCGTCGGCGTGCGCGGTGATCTGGATCGGGCGGGTCACGCGCTCCAGATAGGTCTTCAGCTGCGACTGCAGGTTGGCGTCCAACATCGGGTCATCTCCTGGCTTCAGGCAAACAGGGGGCGTGGCACCGCTGTAGAAGGTAGCGGACCAGCAGGGGGTAGGGGTGAACCCAAGACAGCGACCGTGGAAGGGGCTGGCTGGCCAAGGCTGGCGCGCGTTGGCTGTCTTGGGTTCACCCCCACGCCGGCGGGGGGACCGGCACGGGGATGAAAGGCGCGCCGTGGCGTGGGGCCACGGCAGGCCGGTACTGCGTTAGATCTTGCCGACCAGGTCCAGCGACGGGGTCAGGGTCTTCTCGCCTTCCTTCCACTTGGCCGGGCAGACCTGGTTCGGGTTGGCGGCGGTGAACTGGGCAGCCTTCAGCTTGCGCAGGGTCTCGGACACGTCACGGGCGATCTCGTTGGAGTGGATCTCCAAGGTCTTGATCACGCCTTCCGGGTTGATGATGAAGGTGCCGCGCAGGGCCAGGCCTTCTTCCGGAATGTGCACGCCGAAGGCATTGGTCAGCTGGTGGGTCGGGTCGCCGACCAGCGGGAACTGGGCCTTGCCGACGGCCGGCGAGGTTTCGTGCCACACCTTGTGCGAGAAGTGGGTGTCGGTGGTGACGATGTAGACCTCGGCGCCGGCCTTCTTGAACTCGGCGTAATGGTCAGCCGCGTCCTCGATCTCGGTCGGGCAGTTGAAGGTGAAGGCGGCCGGCATGAAGATAAGGACGGACCACTGGCCCTTCAGGCTGGCGTCGGAAACCTTGATGAACTCGCCATTGTGGTAAGCGTTGGCTTCGAACGGCTGGATCTGGGTGTTGATCAGGGACATCGTTTTTCCTCTGGTGAAGGGGAGTGGGTGAATCGACAGGAGCTAGGTTACCGACTCGCTGGCGATAAGAACAATCCATTGATTGCATCTATTCGATAGATGGAGTCTATCAAATGGCCATGAGCCGGCACTGAACCTTGCTGCTCCCATCCTGCAACTGCCTGTATGACAAGGAAAATCTTTCCCGGCAGGTGAATGCGGCCGATAGCCCGTCCTTATTCCGTTCGCCAGAACCTGAACGGATTCCGCTGTTGTAGAGCCGAGCCTACGCTCGGTTGCGGATCTGTAGAGCCGAGCCCACGCTCGGCTGTCCCAGAAGCAGCCGAGCATGGGCTCGGCTCTACAATTGCGGCATGTCTGTCAAAACCGAACCCACCCTGCGCCAGATCGTGGCCGAGGCCAGCGCCCGCCTGGGCGGCATCGACGCCCGCCACGAGGCCGAACTGCTGCTGCTGCACGTACTGGAGCGCCCGCGCAGCTGGTTGTTCGCGCACGCCACCGACCCGCTTCCGTCCACCGATCAGGCCACCTTCGAAGCACTGCTGGCCCGCCGCGTGGCCGGTGAGCCGGTGGCCTACCTGACCGGCCGCCGCGGTTTCTGGACGCTGGACCTGGAGGTCGACCCGGCCACGCTGATTCCGCGCCCGGAAACCGAGCTGCTGGTGGAACTGGCGCTCGAGCGCCTGCCGGCCAATCGCGACCTGCAGGTGGCCGACCTCGGCACCGGCAGCGGTGCGATCGCCTTGGCGCTGGCCAGCGAGCGGCCGCAGGCGCAGGTGCTGGCCACCGATG
Organism: Stenotrophomonas sp. GD03819; assembly: GCF_029841665.1. Classification (NCBI taxonomy): domain Bacteria; kingdom Pseudomonadati; phylum Pseudomonadota; class Gammaproteobacteria; order Lysobacterales; family Lysobacteraceae; genus Stenotrophomonas; species Stenotrophomonas sp. GD03819. The sequence continues at coordinate 1,412 of NZ_JAOCEW010000003.1, read as the reverse complement.
CCAGCCCGGGCGCGCTGGCCGTGGCCAAGCGCAACGCCGCGCGCCATGAACTGCGCAACGTGCGCTTCGCCGAGGGCGGGCACGACTGGTATGCGCCGCTGCAGGGCGCGCGTTTCGACCTGATTGCCAGCAACCCACCGTACATCGCCAGCGACGACCCGCACCTGGAACAGGGTGACCTGCGCTTCGAACCGGCCACCGCGCTGGCCTCGGGTCCGGATGGCCTGGATGACATCCGCCGCATCGTCGACGGTGGCCAGGCCCACCTGCTGCCTGATGGTTGGCTGCTGATCGAGCACGGTTGGGACCAGGGCGAGGCGATCCGCGCGTTGTTCGACGCGGAGGGTTTTACCGAGGTGCAGACCGTGCAGGACCTGGAGCAGCGCGACCGCATCACCCTGGGCCGGCGTCCGGCCTAGAATGGAGGTTCTCCTGCCCCGGCAGGGCATCACCCTGGAGCTGCACGCATGCGTACGCTGTACCCCGCCATCACCCCCTACGACGTCGGCACCCTGAAGGTCGACGATCGCCACACCCTGTACTTCGAACAGTGCGGCAACCCGGACGGCAAGCCGGTGGTGATGCTGCACGGTGGCCCGGGCGGCGGCTGCAGCGACAAGATGCGCCAGTTCCACGACCCGTCCAAGTACCGCATCATCCTGTTCGACCAGCGCGGTGCCGGCCGTTCCACCCCGCACGCGGACCTGGTGGACAACACCACCTGGGACCTCGTTGCCGATATCGAGAAGCTGCGCGAACACCTCAAGGTCGATCGCTGGCAGGTGTTCGGTGGCAGCTGGGGTTCGACCCTGGCCCTGGCCTATGCCGAAACCCACCCGCAGCGCGTGACCGAACTGGTCCTGCGTGGCATCTTCATGCTGCGTCGCTGGGAGCTGGAATGGTTCTACCAGGAAGGCGCCAACCGCCTGTTCCCGGATGCATGGGAGCACTATCTGAAGCCGATTCCGTCGGTGGAGCGTCATGACCTGATCTCGGCCTTCCACCGCCGCCTGACCAGCGACGACGAAACCACCCGCCTGGAAGCGGCCAAGGCGTGGGCGGTGTGGGAAGGCGCGACCAGCTTCCTGCATGTCGATGATGACTTCATCAACAGCCACGAAGACCCACATTTCGCCCTGGCGTTTGCCCGCATCGAGAACCACTACTTCGTCAACGGCGGCTTCTTCGAGGTGGAAGACCAGCTGCTGCGCGACGCACACCGCATTGCCGACATCCCGGGAGTGATCGTGCACGGGCGCTACGACGTGGTCTGCCCGCTGGCCAACGCCTGGGACCTGACCAAGGTGTGGCCGAAGGCGAAGCTGGACATCACCCCGGCCTCGGGCCACTCGGCGTTCGAGGCCGAGAACGTGGATGCGCTGGTACGCGCCACCGATAGCTTCGCCTGATGC
>NZ_JAOCEW010000029.1:0-63682 GCF_029841665.1 Stenotrophomonas sp. GD03819 | reverse complement strand
TTTGCTCGACTGCGTTGTTTGAACACGCTGGACGCCAGCGACGACAACGGCGAGGATGGAGCCTGGTTCTTCTGGCTGGCCCTGCATGGCGCAACGCATCCTTGAACCCGGTGAGATCGAGACGCTGGCCTCGCGCGATGTTCCGCGCATCATCCTGCCCGATGTCGCTTCCCTGTTCGCCGAGCGCGCGACGCGCCTGCGCAGCCTGGCTGCGCACAGTGCCATCGGCGGTTACCTGCAGCTGCTGGCGGCGTTGGCAGATGCACAGCAGGCACTGCTGGACGAACTGACACCACAGCAACGCGAAGCGCTGCAATCGCAGGCACGTGCGCAGCAGTCGAGTGCGGCGGCCGGTGCCGGCATGCCGTTGCGGCCGGCCAACACGCTTCACCTGGATGGACGCTGGCGCGACTGGCTGCGCACGCTGTGCCAGCACTGTGCCGACGAGGCCGGGCTGCCGGCGGAAACCCGCCAGGAGTTGCAGCGCGTCGCCGCGGCCGACGATGCCTGGCTGGAGGCGCAGGCCCATGCCGTGCTGGAGCGTGATGATGCGCCATCGGTGGACGCGGTCGCGGCGCTGCTGGTGATGAACGCACTGCAGGTCTACTGGGCGGTGCTGGCGGACAGCTTCCGCTCCACCGACCTGAAACCGCTGGCCGATGCACCCGGCCTGTGCCCGTTGTGCGGCTCGCTACCGGTGGTCAGCGTGGTGCAGGCACGCCCACCCTATGCGTCCTACCGTTACCTGTCGTGCTCGCTGTGCGCGTGCCAGTGGCACTACGTGCGCGTGCAGTGCAGCCAGTGTGGCACCGCCGGCAAGGACATCGCCTACCGCGCCCTGGCCGATGTGGATGGCGACAGCGGCGAGGCCGTGCGCGAGAGCGCGGTCCGTGCCGAGACCTGCGACCACTGCCACAGCTACCGCAAGATCCTGTACCTGGAAAAGGATCCCTCACTGGAACCGGTCGCCGATGACCTCGGCACGTTGGCGCTGGACCTGCTGCTGGGCGAAGAAGGTTATGCGCGCGCCAGCCAGAATCCGCTGCTGTGGCAATCCGACGGCGAGTGAGGCGATGACAGCCACGCCCTCCACCCCGGCATCGGTATCCGCCCTGCCCTCGCTGGACCGGTTGCTGCGCCTGCCTGCCCTGGCAGCACTGATCGAGGGCCACGGCCATAGTCGTATCACCCGGCTGCTGCGTTCGCACCTGCAGGTGCTGCGCGACCGTATCAGCGCCGGCCAGCTTTCGGCCGCGCAGCTGCAGGAAGCGGTTGGCGGTCCGGCGCTGGTCGCGGCGATCGAGTCCGCACTGGCGGCCGATGCACGGCTGGATCTGCAGCCGATGTTCAATCTGACCGGCACCGTACTGCACACCAATCTCGGGCGCGCATTGCTGCCCGATGCCGCCGTGCACGCGGTCACCCGCGCGATGACCGCGCCGGTGGATCTGGAGTTCGACGTCATCCGTGGTCGTCGCGGCGACCGCGATGCACGGGTGCAGGCATTGATCTGCGAACTGACCGGCGCTGAAGCCGCCACCGTGGTCAACAACAATGCGGCGGCGGTCCTGCTGCTGCTCAACAGCCTGGCCAACCGCCGCGACGTGGTGGTGTCGCGCGGCGAACTGGTGGAGATCGGTGGCGCCTTCCGCATTCCCGACGTGATGCGCAGCGCCGGTGCCCGGCTGCTGGAAGTGGGCACCACCAACCGCACCCATCCGGCTGACTTCGCCAACGCCATCGGCGCGGGCACCGCACTGCTGATGGAGGTGCACGCCAGCAACTACGCGATCACCGGCTTCACCGCCAAGGTCGACACCGCGGCGATGGCGGCAATCGCGCACGAACATGGCCTGCCGCTGGTGGTGGACCTGGGCAGTGGCAGCCTGTGCGATCTGGCCACGTTCGGCCTGCCGCACGAGCCCACTGTGCAGGAAACGCTGGCAGCCGGCGCCGATCTGGTTTCGTTCAGTGGCGACAAGCTGCTGGGTGGGCCTCAGGCCGGCATCATCGCCGGCCGCGCCGACCTGATCGCGCGGATCAACCGCAACCCGCTCAAGCGCGCGCTGCGCATGGACAAGATGGGCCTGGCTGCGCTGGAAGCGGTGCTGGCCCTGTACCGCGAACCGGAGATGCTGGCACAGCGCCTGCCGACCCTGCGCACGCTGTCGCGCACGCAGGACGACATCGATGCGCAGGCCCAGCGCCTGCTGCAGCCGATGCGTGCCTCGCTGGCGACGGACTACACCCTCGAGCCTGCTTCGATGCACAGCCAGATCGGCAGCGGCGCGCAGCCACAGGCGCAGCTTGCCAGCGCCGGACTGCGCATTGCCAGCGCACGCCGTGGCGGACTGGATCGCCTGGCCAAGCGCTTGCGTCAGCTACCGCGCCCGGTGCTGGGCCGCATTGCCGATGACGCGTTGTGGCTGGACCTGCGCTGCCTGGAACCCGGGGACGAAGCGGCCTTCCTCGCCCAATGGAGCGCGCTGCAGGCATGATCGTCGGCACCGCCGGGCATATCGACCATGGCAAAACAAGCCTGGTACGCGCACTGACCGGCATCGAAACCGATCGCCTGCAGGAAGAGCGTACGCGCGGCATATCGATCGAACTGGGCTACGCCTATGTCCCGGTGGAAAGCAGGGACGTCGAAGGCTCGGCCGCGACGCTGGGCTTCGTCGACGTTCCGGGCCATGAGCGCTTCGTGCACACGATGGTGGCCGGCGCCACGGGTATCGATGTCGCCCTGCTGGTGATCGCTGCCGACGACGGCGTGATGCCACAGACCCGCGAGCATCTGGCCATCCTGCAACTGCTGGGCGTGGACCGCGGTGCGGTGGCGCTGACCAAGATCGACCGTGTGGATGTAGCGCGCATCGCCCGGGTCGAGATCGAGATCGCTGCGCTGCTGGCCGGAACGCCGCTACAGGATTCCCCTGTATTCGCCTGCAACAGCACCTCAGCCGATGATGCCGGCATCAGTGCACTGCGTACCCAGCTGCACGCGTGGGCGGCGGACGACGCCAGCGCGCGCCAGGCCGCACTGCGCAGCGAACTGTTCCGCATGCCGGTGGACCGCGTGTTCTCGCTGGCCGGCCACGGCACGCTGGTGACCGGCGCGGTACACGGCGGCATCGCCTTGGTGGGTGAGCATCTGCAGCTGATGCCGGCCGCCACTGAAGTGCGCATACGCAGCATCCACGCGCAGAACCAGGCCAGCGACCACGCGATGGCCGGGCAGCGCTGCGCGTTGAACCTGGCAGCCATCGCTCGTGACGACATCCGCCGTGGCGACTGGATCGCCGACCCGCGCGCACTGCTGCCCACCACCCGCGTTGATGTGCGCCTGCGGCTGTCCGCGTTGGCCGCGCCATTGCGCGACTGGGCGCCGCTGCATATCCACTGGGGCACGATGCACCGGCAGGCCCATGTGGTGCTGCTGGAGGACGACGATCACGGCAATGGGCAGTTGGTGCAACTGGTGTTCGATGCGCCGGTCTGTGCGATGTGTGGCGATCGCTTCATTGCCCGCGACTCGGCGGCAACCCGTACGCTGGGCGGCGGTGTCGTACTCGATCCGGATCCGCCACAGCGGCGGCGGCGCAGCCCTGCACGCCTGGCGTGGCTGGTGGCGCTGGAACAGCTGGCCACCAGCGCAGATGTTGGCCCGCTGCTTCAGCAGGCGCCCACCGGAATTCCATTGGCCGCACTGCAGCGCTACTGCCGGCGCGCCGCCGACCGGATCGATCTTCCTGCAGGCGCACAGCGCATCGCCACCCGCGACGACACGGTGGTCATCCTCGCTGCGCACTGGCAGGTGCTACGCGAACAGGTAATCGCCTCACTGCGTGGCTGGCATGAACGACGCCCTGACGAACCCGGTGTCGACAGCGGGCGCCTGCAACGCAGTACCCTGCCTGCACTGGCAACGAGCCTGTGGAACGCGCTTCTCCAGGACCTGCTGGACGACGGCAGCGTGCAGCGCGTGGGCGCCTGGTGGCGCCTGCCCGGCCATGACCATGCGCCACCGGAACGCGAGCGTCTGCTGCTGGAACGCGTGCTGCCGCAACTGCACGCCGGTGGCTTCGATCCGCCGTGGGTGCGCACCCTGGCCGCCGACATCGGCCTGGCCGAAGACGAGGTCCGCGCCATTCTGCGCCGCGCCACCACACGTGGCGAACTGTTCCAGGTGGTACCGGATCTGTTCTATGCACCGGCCCGCATTGCCGAGCTGGCCGCGATCGTCGCGCAGCTGTCGCAGGCCAGCGGCGCGGTGGATGCGGCCGCTTTCCGCGATGCCATCGGCCTGGGCCGCAAGCGCAGCATCCAGATCTTGGAGTTCTTCAATCGCGTTGGCTACACTCGACGCGTCGGTGACCAGCATCGGCCGCGTGGCGACCTGCAGTGGAACGCAGCCCGCGACTGAGCCCACCGCTACCGCCGTACTTTCGGAAGGCATGCGCATCCGGGCATGCGGCTGGGCTTCAAACCCAGTAGGGGGCGTCGATCGTTCCCTGGTAGGTTCGACTCCTGCTGCCTTCCGCCATTCGTGTTTCCGCAGGAGATGTCGGCATGGCCACGCACGCGCAGTCCCCCGCCCCTTCAACGGCCGATGCCCCACAACGACTGACCTCTCTCGCGCATGGCGGCGGCTGCGGCTGCAAGATCGCGCCGGGCGTGCTGTCCGAACTGCTGCGCGGCGTGCCGGCGCTTCCGGCACCGGCTGAGCTGCTGGTTGGTCGCGAGACCAGCGACGACGCCGCGGTGTACCGCCTTGATGACCGCCAGGCGATTGTCGCCACCACTGATTTCTTCATGCCGATCGTCGACGATCCATTCGACTTCGGCCGCATCGCCGCCACCAACGCGCTGTCGGACCTGTATGCGATGGGCGCACGGCCATTGTTCGCGCTGGCCATCGTCGGCATGCCGATCAACAGCCTGCCGCAAGACACCATCCGCGGCATCCTGCAGGGCGGCGAACGTGCCTGCGCCGATGCCGGCATCGTGGTGGCCGGTGGCCACAGCATCGATTCGGTGGAACCGATCTATGGCCTTGCCGCGATCGGCGTGCTCGATCCGCAACGCCTCAAGCGCAATGCCGATGCCCACACCGGCGATGTACTGGTGCTGGGCAAGCCGTTGGGCGTGGGCGTGTATTCGTCAGCACTGAAAAAAGAAGTGCTGGACGCCGACGGCTACCGGCAGATGATCGCGTCGACCACCCGACTTAACACCGTGGGCGTGCCGCTGGCCGCGCTGGACGGCGTGCATGCCATGACCGACGTCACCGGCTTCGGCCTGCTCGGCCACCTGCTGGAAGTGTGCCGCGCCAGCGGCGTGGCCGCCGAGGTGGACAGTGCACAGGTGCCGCTGCTGCCACAGGCGCTGGAGCTGCTGCAGCGTGGCTGCGTGACCGGCGCCTCCCACCGCAACTGGACTTCCTATGGCACCGAGGTGCGCTTCGCCGAGGGGTTGCCAGCACATTGGCAGCCGCTGCTGACCGACCCGCAGACCAGCGGTGGCCTGCTGGTGTCTTGCGCCCCCGGAGCGGTGGACGCGGTGCTGGCCTGTTTCCACGACGCAGGGTTCGTCCAGGCAGCCGTGATCGGCCGCTTGAGCGCTGGAACACCGGGCGTCAGCGTGCGCTGATGCGCGGGAACGACAAGGGCGCCCGAAGGCGCCCTTGTCGTTTCGCCGGGTGCAGCATCACTCGATGTTCTGCACCTGTTCGCGGATCTGGTCGATCAGCACCTTCAGTTCCACCGCCGCATTGGACGTGCGGCTGTCCACCGACTTCGAGCCCAGCGTATTGGCTTCGCGGTTGAACTCCTGCAGCAGGAAGTCCAGGCGGCGGCCGACCGGCTCACGCTGCTTGAGCACGCGGCGGATCTCGACGATGTGGCTGCCAAGACGGTCCAGCTCTTCATCCACGTCCAGCTTCTGCAGCCACAGCACCAGTTCCTGCTCGGCGCGGCCGGGATCGACCGGGTGCGGCAGGTCGGCCAGGCGTGCGGCCAGCTTGGCACGCTGGCCGTCGCGAATGGCCGGAATCAGCGTGCGGACTTCGGTGGCGATGCGTTCGATGCCGTCCACGCGCTCGCTGATGGCGGCCGACAACTTGCCGCCTTCGCGCTCACGGGCCTCGACGAAGCCGTCCAGCACCTGGTCCAGCAGGGCCAGTGCCTCGACCTGCAGGGCGGCGGCATCGGTGGCCTCGCCACGGGTCACGCCCGGCAGCTGCAGCAGGTCGGTGAAGCTGACCTGCAGGTTGGGGAAATCGGAGGTCAGGCGGTGGGCCAGGCGGCCCAGCTGGCCCAGCAGTGCCTCGTCCACCTGCAGGTTGGCCGCCGCTTCCGGCGCGCGCAGGCGCATCACCAGATCCAGCTTGCCACGGCTCAGGCGTGCGGCGATGTGCTCGCGCAGCTGCGGTTCGAGCGCCCGCAGTTCCTCGGGCAGGCGGGTGCCGACCTCCAGGAAGCGGTGGTTGACCGAGCGCAGCTCGCAGCCCAGCGTGCCCCACGGGGTGACCCGCTCGCCGCCGGCATAGGCGGTCATGCTTCGAATCATGGATTGTGTCCGGTGCGTGCAAAGGGGGAATGGTACCCTAGCGCCCTCACCAGAGCCCCCTTGCCCGCCCCGTGAAGGCCGCGGGCGTGGCGGCGTACTCCCTCGCCATTACGGAACCCGCACCATGTCCGATTCCCGCCCCAGCGGCCGCCAGCCCGACCAGCTCCGCCCGGTCGTCATCCAACGCGGCTTCACCCGCCACGCCGAAGGTTCGGTCCTGGTGTGCTTCGGTGAAACCCGCGTGCTGTGCACCGCCAGCATCGAGAACCGCGTGCCGGGCTTCCTGCGCGGCAAGGGCGAAGGCTGGGTCACCGCCGAGTACGGCATGCTGCCGCGCGCCACCCACACCCGTAGTGACCGTGAAGCGGCCCGCGGCAAGCAGGGCGGCCGCACGCTGGAGATCCAGCGCCTGATCGGTCGCAGCCTGCGCGCGTGCGTGGACCGCAACGCGCTGGGCGAGCGCACCATCACCCTCGACTGCGACGTGCTGCAGGCCGACGGTGGCACCCGCACCGCCGCCATCACCGGCGCCTACGTGGCCCTGGTCGATGCAGTGAACGTGCTGATGAAGCGCGGCGACATCAAGCGCAACCCGATCCTGGGCGCAGTGGCCGCCGTGTCGGTGGGCGTCTACCGCGGCACCCCGGTGCTGGACCTGGACTACGCCGAAGACAGCGACTGCGACACCGACATGAACGTGGTGATGAACGACGGTGGCGGCTTCATCGAGCTGCAGGGCACCGCCGAAGGCCATGCCTTCCGTCGCGACGAGCTGGACGCGCTGCTGGGCCTGGCCGAAAAGGGCGTGCGCGAGCTGCTGGCCGCGCAGCAGGCAGCGCTGTCGGCATGAACCGGCGCCTTGCCCTGACCACCCTGGTGGTGGCCGATTACGACGAAGCCATCGCCTGGTACACCGGCAAGCTCGGCTTCGCACTGTTGGAGGACATCGACCAGGGCCACAAGCGCTGGGTGGTGGTCGGCCCGACCGACGGCAGCGCCGCCGCGCTGCTGCTGGGCCGTGCCAGCAATGAGGAGCAGCGCAGCCGCATCGGCAACCAGACCGGTGGCCGGGTCGCCTTCTTCCTCAACACCGATGACTTCCACCGCGACCACGCCGCGATGCTGGCCGCCGGCGTCGAGTTCCTGGAAGCGCCGCGCGAAGAACCCTATGCAACGGTCGCGGTGTTCCGCGATCTGTATGGCAACACCTGGGACCTGCTGGAGCCCCGTCAATGAAGAAACTGGTACTGGCCAGCCACAACGCTGGCAAGCTGGTGGAGATGCAGGAGATCCTCGCCGACCTGCCGCTGCAGATCACCTCGGCCGCTGAGCTGGGCCTGGGTGACGTGGAAGAGACCGGCCTGACCTTCGTCGAGAACGCGCTGCTGAAGGCGCGCGCCGCCTGCGAAGCAACCGGCCTGCCGGCGCTGGCCGATGATTCGGGCCTGATCGTCGATGCCCTCGGCGGTGCGCCGGGCCTGTACAGCGCGCGCTATGCCGGTCACCCGACCAACGCCGCGGCCAACAACGCCAAGCTGCTGGACGCGATGGCCGATGTTCCCGACGGCCAGCGCAGCGCCCGCTTCTATGCGGTGATCGTGCTGCTGCGCCACGCCACCGACCCGCAGCCGCTGATCTGCGAAGGCCGTTGGGAGGGCCAGATCATCCGCGAGCTGCGCGGCACGAATGGTTTCGGCTACAACCCGGTGTTCCTGGACACCACCCACGGCCTGACCGCCGCGGAAATGGAGCCGGCGCTGAAGAACGCCATCAGCCACCGCGCCATTGCCCTGCAGCAGCTCAAGCAACAGCTGGCGACGCTGTACTGACGCCACCCGATCGAACCAGGGAAGCCGGCCAGCGGCCGGCACTACCGAAGAAGCCCATGCCGCACGCCCACGACCACTGCAACCACCTGCCCGGCGAAGCCTGCTCCGCTGACCACGACAGCCCGCCGCGGCTGGTGCCGCCACCGCTGTCGCTGTACGTGCACCTGCCGTGGTGCGTGCGCAAGTGCCCGTACTGCGATTTCAATTCGCACCAGGCCAAGGGCGAACTGCCGTTCGATGCCTACATCGACGCGCTGCTGCGTGACCTGGACCAGGACCTGCCACTGGTCTGGGGCCGGGTGGTGCACAGCGTGTTCTTCGGTGGTGGTACGCCCAGCCTGTTCCCGCCGGAAGCGATCGACCGTTTCCTTCAGCAGGCCAGCGCGCGCCTGCGTTTCGCGCCCAATGCCGAGATCACCCTGGAGACCAACCCGGGCACCGCCGAGCATGGTCGTTTCGACCGCTACCGCGCGGCCGGCGTGAACCGCCTCAGCTTCGGCATCCAGAGTTTTGACGACGCGATGCTCAAGCGCCTGGGCCGTATCCACGACAGTGGCGAAGCCGAGCGCGCGGTGAAAATGGCGCAGGACGCGGGCTACGACAACTTCAACATCGACCTGATGTACGCGCTGCCGGAACAGACCCTGGCCGGCGCCGAGGCTGATCTGGAACGCGCGTTCGCACTGCAGCCGGCGCACATCTCGCACTACCAGCTGACCCTGGAACCGAACACGGTGTTCTTCGCGCGGCCGCCGCAGGGCATTCCCGATGAAGACAACGCCTGGGACATGCAGGAACACTGCCAGGCACTGCTCGCGCAGGCCGGTTTCGGCCAGTACGAAGTCAGCGCCTATGCGCGCCCCGGCCGGCAGAGCGCACACAACCTGAACTACTGGCGCTTCGGCGATTACCTGGGCATCGGTGCCGGTGCGCACGGCAAGATCAGTTCAGGCGCCGAAGAACACGTGCTGCGCCGCTGGAAGCTGAAGCATCCGCAGGCCTACCTGGACAGCGCGGGTACCCCGGCCTCGTTCGGTGGTGACGATGTGATCGCGCCCGAGCGCCTGCCGTTCGAGTACATGCTGAATCTGCTGCGCCTGCACGAAGGTTTCGGCCTGCGCGATTTCGAGTCGCGCACCGGCCTGCCGCGCAGCGTACTGGACGCACCGCTGGCCGAGGCCGTGCAGCGCGGCTGGCTGGACGTGACGGATGGCCATGTGCAGCCGACCGAGCTGGGCCGCCGCTTCACCAACGATGTGGTGAGCCTGTTCCTGGAAGATTGATCTCGCGTGACAGAGGGCCATGCCTGGCGAACGGAAGGCACATCCACCCTAAAGTAGCGCCGACAGCGGCCGACACGGTAGATTCACCAGATCGATCCGCGGGAATCCGGGTACCGCCTGCCGATGTCAGCCGTCTTTTCCATCACTCCTGCCGACAAGAACCGACTGGCCGCCAGCGACCTGCCACCGCGGGTACGTGAGCTGTTGGGCGCGCTGATCGGCCTGTGCCGGCAGACGCTGGCCGCGCCCCTGATCCTGACGGTGGAGGCGCTGGAGCAGAATCTGCTTCACGACGCCGACCGCGCACGCAATCCGCAGCAGCAAGCCGAGCTGATGGCCCAGCGCGGGCAGCTGCATGCGTTCTCCGGCCACTTCGCCGACCGTATGCTCGACGCCGTGGCCGATGCCCTCGCACGGCTGCGCGAACCGGCCAGCGGTGTCAGCACCAGTGCTACGCCGCCAGCGCTGCCGGGCATGCTCGGGCTGTCGCTGGTCGATGAGCATGAAGTGGATCGCGACCTGCTGCTGACCGAGATGGTGCGGCGCGAGACGCTGCGTTCAACCAACACACTGAACCTGCTGGGCCAACGCCTGGGCGTACTGGCGGCGGCGCCGGCCTTCGAGGCCGACACCCTGCCACTGGCACCGCAGGCACTGTGCGCGATGGTGCGCCGGATTGCCGAACAGGACGCGCTGAGCGTCGAGGTACAGCTGGCGCTGTATCGCAGTTTCGAACGGCAGGTGCTGGAACGGCTGGGCGATATCCTTGACCGTGCCAATGCCCTGCTGGCCCAGTCCGGAGTACTGCCGGGGCTGGTCTACACCCCCTACCTGGCACGCTCGTCGAGCACGCGGCGGATCATCACCCAGTCGGTGGGTGGCGGCCGCACCACACAGCCGGCCAAGCGCGCCGCAGCCCCGCTGACCGGCTGGAACGGTTCGGCACCGGCCGGCTCCTGGTCCAGCCTGGTACAGGACGCCTTCCATGGGGGCGGCACAGCCAGCCCCGCCACGCCGGGCGTAACCACGTCCACCGGCGGTGCATTGCATGAACTGCTGCAGCAGGCACGGCATGCCAGCCCTGCCCCGGCGGACAGCGGCGCGGTGCCCAGCGCGGCAGTCGACGCGGTCCTCGCGCGCCTGCAGGCCCAGTCCAGTGCCGCAACCGGAGTGGCCGACCTGCAGGCTGCCGTGGTCGCGCAGCTGCGCAGCGAGCATGGTGCGCAGGCCCAGCTGGGCAGTCACGACCGTGACAACCTCGACCTGCTGCGCATGCTGATGCAGCAGGTGCAACAGCAGCAGCGTCCCGATCCGGTGCCGGCCGCCCTGCTGGCGCGCCTGCAGGTGCCCCTGGCACGCGCGGCCATGGCCGACCCGGGCTTCTTCGTGCGCGACGAACACCCCGCGCGTGAGCTGCTCAACCAGATCGCCGAAGTCGGCGCCAACTGGCTGGGCGATGACGATGTGGACCCACAGCTGCTGCAGCGCATGGCGCAAAGCGTGCAGGGCCTGCTGGGGCAGGATGCACGTGCGCCGGAGGCCTTTGCCGCCGCCAACGAAGACGTGCAGCAGCACCAGCGCGCGGCGGCCCATCGTGCCGAACTGGCCGAGCGCCGCCATGTGGAAGCCGCGCGCGGCAAGGAACGATTGGAACTGGCCCGTCGCCAGGCCACCGCGCAGATCGACCAGTGCTGCGACACGCAGTCGCCGCCGCGCTTCGTGCAGACCCTGCTGCGCCAGGCCTGGGCCGATGCACTGACCCTCACCCGCCTGCGCCATGGCGACGATTCGCCACAGTGGCAGGAGCGCCTGCAACAGACCGAGCGCATCGCTGCCATCACCGCACAGGCCATCGACGCCCCTGGCGGCACCGATACCGCGCTGGCAGCGGAGGTGGAAGCCGCACTGCTGCAGGTCGGCTACCACGCCGAGGAAGCCGCCGCCGTCGCGCGCAGGCTGGCCACGCCCGGCGGCGAGGATGAAAGCACCTCGCGTACCGAGCTCAGCGCACGCCTGAAGGCACGTGCGCGCCTGGGCGAGCACGCCGGCACGAACAGTGGCACCGCACCTGCCACACCGCGCAGCAGTACTGAAGAAGCGGCCTACCAGCAGCTGTCCACGCTGCCGTTCGGCAGCTGGTTCGACATCGACACGGGCGATGGCACGCTGCGCCGCCAGCGCCTGTCCTGGTACAGCCTGCTGACCGGCCATGCGTTGTTCGTCAATGCGCGCGGGCAGAAGATCACCGATACCGACCTGGATACGCTGGCGCGGCAGATCAGTGCCGGGCGCGCGCAGCTGGTCACCGAAGACAAGGGCCGGCTGGTCGACCGTGCCTGGGAAGCCAGCCTCGGTGCGCTGCGTGCACTGGCCACAGGCCGCGCACAGGAGACCCCCGCATGAAAGCCGTACCGCCGCAGGACACCCGCCGCGCGCCGCGCCGCCAGGTCTCGGACCTGGTGCCGGTCACCGACCAGATGCGCGAGTGCGTGGTCGGGCGCCTCGGCAATGTCTCCGAAACCGGCATGCTGATGCTGGCCAGCGTGCCGCTGCGCGAGGATGCGCTGTACCAGCTGCGCTTCCCGTTGCCACTGGGTGATGGCCGCCAGCAGGCCATCGACGTGGGCGTGCATCTGCTATGGAGCGAGCCCGCGCACGTACCCGGGCAAAGCTGGACCGGCTTCCGCTTCCTCACCCTGTCACGCGAGCATCGGCAGCTGCTGCGGCAGTGGGTGGGCGAGGACAGCGACGAGGGACCGGTTTCGACGGCCTGAGTGCCGGTTCCGGCACAGCGGTTTTTCGCGGTATGCGGCAGAATCTAGGGCCGTTTTCCGTGTCGAGCCACCGCAATGATCCAGCAAGACCCCGGCGCCCTGTATTCCGACCACCTGGCCGTGCTGTGCCGACGTGCCGAACAGGCGCTGGCCCGCGGCGGCTTCGATCACCTGGTGGTGCCCAGCGGCACCCTGCACTACCAGGTGTTCGACGACCGCGACTACCCGTATGCGGTCAATCCGCAGTTCAAGGCCTGGCTGCCGCTGACCCGCGTGCCCAACAGCTGGATCGTGTTCACCCCGGGCAAGCGCCCGGCCGTGATCTTCCACCAGCCCTTCGACTACTGGCACGTGGTGCCGGACGCGCCCAGCGGCTGGTGGGTGGAGCACTTCGACATCCACATCATCCGCAAGCCCGAAGAGGCGCTGGCCCTGCTGCCGGCCGACCCGGCGCGCTGCGCGATCCTCGGCGAACCGCAGAGCGCGCTGGGCAACTACGTGCCGAACAACCCGGCGCCGGTGGTGAATTACCTGGAATGGCACCGCGGCAGCAAGACGCCGTATGAGATCGCACTGATGCGTCAGGCGCAGGTGCTGGGCGTGCGTGGCCACCGCGCCGCCGAAGCCGCGTTCCGCAACGGCGCCGACGAGTTCAGCATCCACATGGCCTATTGCCAGGCCGTCGGCCAGGACGCCAACGAGCTGCCGTACGGCAACATCGTGGCCCTGAACGAGCACGCTGCGGTGCTGCACTACACCGAGCTGGGCCGCAAGGCGCCGCAGCCGCTGCGCAGCTTCCTGATCGATGCCGGTGCCAGCGCCTACGGCTACGCCAGCGACATCACCCGCACCTACGCCGCGCAGGGCCACGACGAGTTTGCTGCGATGATCGCCGCCGTCGACGCCGCCCAGCAGCAGATGTGCGCGGCGGTGCGCCCGGGCTTCGACTACAAGCAGCTGCACGTGGACGCGCATCTTTCGCTGATGGGCGTGCTGAAGGACTTCGGCGTGATCAAGGTATCGCCGCAGACCGCGCTGGAGACCGGCGTCAGCGCCGCGTTCTTCCCGCACGGCATCGGCCACCTGATCGGCCTGCAGGTGCACGACGTGGCGGGTTTCGCGGCCAGCGACGAAGGCGGCCGCATCGAGCGCCCGGCCGGCCACCCTTACCTGCGCCTGACCCGCGTGCTGGAACCGGGCATGGTGGTGACCATCGAACCGGGCCTGTACTTCATCGACATGCTGTTGAACGAAGTGAAGGACGCCGGCCATGGCGACGCGATCAACTGGGAGCGCGTGGACTTCTTCCGCCCGTATGGCGGCATCCGCATCGAAGACGAAGTGCTGTGCACTGATGGCGAGGCGGACAACCTGACGCGGCCGGAGTTTGCGGCGGCCAACGGCTGAGCCCCTCGTGGTTGCCCGTTGAATCAAAAGCCGCGCTTGGCCGGGCGGGGTGGGTTTGCAGGACACGCCGTAAACCCATCCATGGGGGCTCGATGGCGCCATCCATGGCGCCAACGGTCCTGCAAACCCACCCCGCCCAGCCTTTGACAGTTTCCTGCCGCGTCCAACCACGGAAAAGAAAAAAGAAAAGCAGAAGCGGGTCGCTCGCTGCGCTCGCTCTGTGTCGACCAGGGTCGACACCTACCAATCGTCGTTCGTTCCAACAACCGCAATTGCCAGTAGATCCACGCCATGCGTGGATGATTCATTCGATGTCTGATAGATGTGCCGACCAACGGTCGGCACCCACCAACAGCCCCGTGAACCTGTCGAAGGCGGGGTACTGTGGGTTTGCGGGGTGTGAGCCGCATGGATGCGGCGACCAAGCCTCCACGGACGGATTCACGGCGTCCCCGCAAACCCACAGTGCCCCGCCATCCCACGGATAGCCCGCTGTTGCTGTTGCTCCAGCTGTTGCGTCTGCGGGTGCAGGGCTGCAAGCCCTGCAGAGCCCCCCTTTACCCCGCCATCACCGCTTCGATCTCGTCGGCGCTGCGCGCCAGGCCTTCGGTCAGCACACGATGGCCGTCATCGGTGATCAGCACATCATCCTCGGTGCGGATGCCGATGCCACGCCAGCGCGGTTCCACCGTCGTGTCGTCCACGCCGATGTACAGCCCCGGCTCGATGGTGAACGCCATGCCCGGCTCCAGCAGGCGTGAATCACCGGCGAGGCGGTAATCGCCTACATCGTGCACGTCCAATCCGATCCAGTGCCCGGTCTTGTGCCGGTAGAAACGCTGGTACAGGCCCTCGGACAGGTTCTTTTCCAGCGTGCCCTTCAACAGGCCCAGCCGCAGCAGGCCTTCGGTCAGGGTCTGTACCGCCGCCAGGTGGCCAGCCTCATACGGCACGCCCGGCTTGGCCTGGGCCAACGCAGCGGCCTGCGCATCGCCGACCAGGTCGTGCAGTGCACGCTGCTCGGCACTGAAGCGACCATTCACCGGGAAGGTGCGGGTGATGTCGCTGGCGTAGCCGCGGTATTCGGCACCGGCATCGATCAGCACCAGCTCACCATCGCGCGAACGCGCGTTGTTGTCGCGGTAATGCAGGATGCAGCCGTTGCGGCCGGCACCGACGATGCTGCAGTACGCCGGCACGGCGTCGTTGGCGCGGAACACACGCTCCAGCTCGGCCTGCAGTTCGTATTCGTGGATACCCGCCTTGGCCACCTGCATCGCAGCCAGATGCGCACGCACGCTGATCTGCGCGGCGTGGTGCATCAACGCGACTTCCGCACCCGACTTGAACAGGCGCTGCTCGTGCAGCAGGTGGCCCAGCTCCAGAAACTCATGCGGCGGCTGCGCGCCGTGGCGCACCTGCGAACGCACGCGGTTGACCCAGCCGATCAGCTTCAGGTCGAAGTCGGCATCGCGGCCGAAGTGGTAGTAGACGCGCGAGCGCCCTTCCAGCAGGCCCGGCAGGATGTCGTCCAGATCGTCGATCGGGTAGGCATCGTCCATGCCGTACTGCGCCACCGCGCCTTCCTGGCCGGCGCGGCTGCCGTCCCAGGCCTCGCGCTCGGCATCACGCTCGCGGCAGAACAGGATGGCCTCGCCGTGGCGGCGGCCCGGAATCAGCACCAGCACCGCTTCCGGCTCCGGGAAGCCGCTCAGGTACTGGAAGTCCGAATCCTGGCGGAACGGATAATGGGTATCGAGGCTGCGCACCTTCTCGGCTGCGGCCGGCAGTACCAGGATCGCGTCCTCGCCGGCCATGTCCATCAGCTGGCGGCGGCGACGCTTGTATTCGCCGGCCGCGATGCCGGTGCGCTGCTTGATGTCCATCAGTTCAGGCGCTGCCGATGGCGCGAGGCCAGCACCACGTCACCGTGCAGCAGCAGCACCGCCACGCGGATGAATTCCTCGATCTCCGACAGGGCTTCGTCGTCATCATCGCCGCCGGCCTCGAAATCCTCGCTGGAGGCGCGGGCCAGGCTGGCCATGTCGGTCAGCGCTTCCTCGCCCTCTTCGGACAGGGCTGGCCGGTTGCCACCACTGCCCAGACCGAAGCCGCCCAGGAACGAGCGGGTCCAGCTGAACATGGCATCGGCCTGCGCGGACACGTCATCGTTGTCGGTCAGCAGCAGTTCGAAGGCGAAGTCACGGTCTTCCAGCTGCTTGATGGTGACCTGCAGCAGCTGCGCCAGCACGCTGTCGGCAGCCACCGGCGCCAGGTTGTCGTCGGCCAGCACGCGCGCCGGCCAGTCGTTGCCGGGGGCGCCGCCGGCGGCCAGCCAGCCACACAGCGCGCCGTGCAGCTCGGCAGCGGTGGCGCCCAGGCCCAGTTGCTGGCTGGCGCGGGTAACGTCGTCGACGGAGGGAAGTTCGGTCATCGTGCGGCTCGTTCGGAAAGGAAACCCGGGGCGCGCACGCGCGCGCCCGTGAGACCCCGTAGTGTAGCAACCCGACGGCATCCTCTTCGCAGCCGTCCAGCCTTGCTGCGACAACGCTTGACCGCCCTTACCCGGCTTGCCTATCGTGCCCGTATGGAACCCGCTGATCCCCTTGCCCAGCTGCAGGACTTCGCCGCCCGCGTGGAAGCGTTGCTTGAACGCAACCAGCGCCTGGCCGAGGAGAACCGCAGCCTGCGCCACCAGCAGGAACAGCTGGTGGCCGAGCGCTCGACGCTGCTGGCCAAGAATGAGCAGGCACGTTCGCGGGTGGAAGCAATGATCAGCCGGCTCAAATCCCTGGAGCAGCACACATGAGCGCCGAACCGGTCAGTGTCCGCATCCTCGATCGTGAATACACCGTGGGCGTCGGCGGCGATGAACGCGACAGCCTGATGGCCGCCGCGCGCCTGCTGGATGCGCGCATGCGCGAGATCCGCGGCAGCAACCGCATGGCCGCGGTCGATCGCGTCGCCGTGCTGGCCGCGTTGAACCTGGCCCACGAACTGCAGCTGCTGCGCGACGAAAACGCCCGCCAGGCGGTGGCCCTGCAGCAGACGCTGGCCGACCTGAACCGGCGTCTGGACCGCGCCATCGACGGCAACGCCTGAAGGTCGTGCACAACGCGTCTTCTCATATCTGAATTGGCACGGACTGTTGCCGACGAACGGCCTATCCAGATCCTGCGTGCTGGCTATAATGGCCACGCGTTCTCTGCGGTACTCGACGGCATGTGCAAACATTCGCCTTGTCCCTTAAGAACGACACCGGGAGCGCGACAGCGCCGGGAGTGCAGGTCCGCCTTGTAGCGGGAAGCCCGATGGTTCTCCAGCGTTCCCACTTGAGCCCCCGGGTTCAAGGTCGTTTCGCATGCATCGACATTGCGGAGAATGCAATATTCCAGCAAGGGCGGCGTCTTCGGGCGTCGCCCTTGTTCTTTGCGGCACAATGACGGCTGATCCTTGCCGCACGCTGCCATGACCGACCCGCGCCAGGCCCTGCGCCACGACCTGCGGCAACGCCGCCGTGACCTTTCCGCCGCTGAGCGCATCGCCGCCGCCGAATCCCTTGCCGATGCCCTGCTGGCGCTGCCGTTCGCCCCGCGCGAAGGCGCCGTGGCTGGCTACTGGGCGCTGGATGGCGAAATCGCCCTGCACCGCTGGCAGCTGCAACTGCCCGAAGGCCTCACCTACTGCCTGCCGGTGCTGGCCGGTGAGGTGCTGCGCTTCGCACCGTGGCGGCCGGGGCAGCCGCTGACCAGCAACCGCTACGGCATTCCCGAACCGGACGTGGCGGTGGAAGACACCCTGGAACCGGCGCAGATGGCGCTGGTAGTGACCCCGCTGGTGGGTTTCGACGCGCAGTGCCGGCGGCTGGGCATGGGGGGCGGCTGGTATGATCGCAGCTTCGCCTTCCGCCACGATCGGCCGGCGCCGCCCTGGCTGGTCGGTGCTGCGTTTGCGGTGCAGCAGGTCGAGTCCTTGCCGGTGGCGTCGTGGGACGTGCCGGTGGATGCGATCTGCACCGAAGACGGCACCCTGTTCCCCTCCGCTGCCCCCGTGAACGCATGACCGCCCGCAAGCGCTACTGGCTGATGAAGTCCGAACCGGACGCCTTCTCCATCGATGACCTGGCCAAGGTCAAGGTCGAACCCTGGAACGGGGTGCGCAACTACCAGGCGCGCAACTTCATGCGCGATGGCATGCAGGTGGGCGACGGCATCCTGTTCTACCACTCCAATACCAAGGTGCCGGGCATCGTCGGCCTGGCCACGGTGGCCAGCACGGCCTACCCGGACGACACCCAGTTCGATCCGAAATCCGACTACCACGACCCCAAGAGCACGCGCGAGAACCCGCGCTGGATGCTGGTGGACGTGGCCTTCGACCGCAAGCTCAAGCAGGTGATCGCGCTGGACGAGATCAAGCTGCACGCTGATGAGCTCGGCGAAGGCTTCCCGCTGGTTGCCAAGGGCAACCGCCTGTCGGTGTTCCCGGTGACGGCCGCGCAGTGGAAGCTGCTGCTGTCGCTGGAAAAGAAATCCTGATTCCCTGTCTGAGAGTTCTCCCATGTCCGAAGCCAAGCGCCTGGCCGCCGAGAAAGCCATCGAGTACGTAGAAGACGGCATGATCGTCGGTGTCGGCACCGGTTCCACCGTGGCCTATTTCATCGATGCCCTGGCCCGCATCCAGCACTGCATCAAGGGCGCCGTATCCAGCTCCGAGCAGAGCACCGCGCGCCTGAAGCAGCACGGCATCGAGGTGATCGAGCTGAACCACAGCGGCAACCTGTCGCTGTACGTGGACGGCGCCGATGAGTGCGACGCCAACAAGTGCCTGATCAAGGGCGGCGGTGCCGCGCTGACCCGCGAGAAGATCATCGCCGAGGCCAGCGAGCGCTTCATCTGCATCGTCGACCCGAGCAAGCAGGTGCCGGTGCTGGGCAAATTCCCGCTGCCGGTGGAAGTGATCCCGATGGCGCGCAGCCTGGTCGCCCGCCAGATCCGCGACATGACCGGCGGCCAGCCGACCTGGCGCGAAGGCGTGGTCACCGACAACGGCAACCAGATCCTGGACATCCACAACCTGCAGATCACCGATCCGGAAAAGCTGGAGCGCGAGCTCAACCAGCTGCCGGGCGTGGTCTGCGTGGGCCTGTTCGCGCGCCGTCGCGCCGATGTGGTGATCGTCGGCGGCGAGCCGCCGGTCGTGCTCTGACCCTTTCGAAGGATCCTGACGATGTCGCTGTTGCGTTCGCTGCTGATGCTTCCGCTGCTGGCCCTGGCCGGCTGTGCCACCGATGCGGCCCGCCATTGGGTCGAGCTGGATGGCGCCCGCTACCAGGTCGAGCTGGCCACCAACGATGAAACCCGCGCGCGCGGGTTGATGTTCCGCGACCAGATGGCCGCCGACCACGGCATGCTGTTCATCCACGACCGCGAGGAAATGCAGGCGTACTGGATGAAGAACACGAAGATCGCGCTGGACATCCTGTACTTCGACAGCGAGCGCAGGCTGGTCAGCCAGCAGCGCGACGTTCCGCCGTGCTCGGCCGGCGACATGTGCCCGCCGTATCCCAGCGGTGGCCCGGCCCGGTACGTGCTGGAGCTCAATGCGGGCCAGGCCGAGAAGCTGAAGCTGAAGGACGGCACCGCGCTGACCTTCGGCCCGGGCATCGAGTAGATCCTCGCCCTGCGTTGAGGAGGAGCGGTAGGCGCCGACCTTGGTCGGCACTGACTTGCCGCGCGCTGGCTGGCTGTGGTGTGGACCAAGGTCCACACCCACCGGAACCCCATCGCCCCAGGCCGTGACTTTTTCACGCGGCACCGCTTGAAACCGCCTGCAAATGTCGCCAGTCTGTGGTCATGCAGGACCGGATCTCTCTCCCCGACTGGGATGCACTGGCCGACCTCGAAGACGAGGCGCTGCCACTGTTGCCGACCGCACTGCTGATCGCGCGCGATGAATACCCCGATCTGCAGCCGTCCACCTACGACGCGTTGATCCAGAGCCATGTCGACCACCTCCGCTCGGAAGTGGACAGCATCGACAACAGCCCGCTGAAGATGGCAGCGATCAACCGCCACCTGTTCGATGAGCTGGGCTACAGCGGCGACCACGACGAGTACTACGACCCGCGCAACAGCTACCTCAACCAGGTATTCGAGCGGCGCCTGGGCAACCCGATCTCACTGGCGCTGGTGCAGATGGAAGTCGCGCGCCGGCTGGGCATTCCGCTCGATGGCGTGTCCTTCCCCGGCCACTTCCTGGTGCGCCTGCCGGTGGACGACGGCGTGCTGGTGATGGACCCGTTCAACGGTGGCCGCCCGTTGGACGTGGACGAACTGCGCGAGCGGGCCAAATCACACTTGGGTGGGCAGATGCCGGACGACCAGGTGCTGGCGCAGATCCTTGACCCGGCGCCGGCGCGCGCGATCCTGATGCGCATGCTGCGTAACCTGCATGGCGTGTATGCCGAGGCCGGCGAGTGGGACCGCGCTGCACGCAGTGCCGATCGCCTGCTGAAGCTGGCCCCGGAGCAGGACGACGCGCTGCGGGATCGCGGCCTGGCCTATCTGCAGCTGGAATATCTGGCCGGTGCCCGCCACGACCTGGGGCAGTACCTGAAGCGCAATCCCGAGGCCAGCGATGCGCAGTGGCTGCGTGAGAAGCTGATCGACCTGGGCGGGCCGGTGCCGCGGCTGCATTGAGGGAGTCGGCGTGTGGACCAACGGTCCACACCCACCCCAACGGTCCGCACCCACAGAAGGGCCTGCAGGCCCTACCGGTCAATCGACTTCAACCATCTCGAAATCGGCCTTGGTCACCCCGCAATCGGGGCAGGTCCAGGTCTCGGGGATGTCCTCCCAGCGCGTCCCCGGCGCGATGCCCTCCTCCGGCAAGCCTTCCGCTTCGCTGTAAAGGAAGCCGCAGACCACGCACATCCAGGTGCGCAAGGTGGTGGGGGTGGCATCGCTCATCGGATAATCAGGGCTGGATTCACGGGCCGCCATTGTCCCATCGCGGCCCACGCACCGGTAGCCATTGATGACTTCTGCTTCCCCGGCGCCCCGCGGCGTCTACCTGATCACCCCGGACGAGCCCGATACCGCGCACCTGCTGGCCCGTACCGCGCCGCTGCTGGCCGCTGGCGCCACCTGGCTGCAGTACCGCAACAAGACCGCCAACGACGCGCTGCGGCAGGAACAGGCCACCGCCCTGCAGGCGCTGTGCGCGGAGCGCGGCGTGCCGCTGATCATCAACGACGACCCGGCGCTGGCCAAGGCCATGGGCGCGGCCGGCGTGCACCTGGGCGGCACCGACGGTGACATCCCCAGCGCGCGCGCCCTGCTCGGCCCCGACGCCATCATCGGCGCCTCCTGCTACGACCAGTTGGCCAATGCCGAGAAGGCCGTGGCTGCCGGCGCCAGCTACGTGGCCTTCGGCGCGTTCTTCCCGACCACCACCAAGATCACCACCAGCCGCGCCCATACCGACCTGCTGCGGCAAAGCGCCGCACTGGGCGTGCCGCGGGTGGCGATCGGCGGGCTGACGCCGGACAATGTCGGTCCCATCATCGACGCCGGCGCCGACCTGGTGGCCGTGGTCAGCGGCATTTACGCTGCGCAGGACCCGGTCGCGACCCAGCGCGCCTACCTCGCCCAGTTCGCGTAACACCCAGGAAAGCCCCATGAACCACGACCAGTCCCACGCCCTGTTCTCCCGCGCCCAGCAGCTGCTGCCGGGCGGCGTCAATTCGCCGGTGCGCGCGTTCAAGTCGGTCGGCGGCGAGCCGTTCTTCGTCGAACGCGCCGACGGCGCCTACCTGTACGACGTCGACGGCAACCGCTACATCGACTACGTCGGTTCCTGGGGCCCGATGATCGTCGGCCACAACCACCCGGCGGTGCGCCAGGCGGTGAAGAAGGCGATCGACAACGGGCTGTCGTTCGGTGCGCCGTGCGCGGCCGAAGTGACCATGGCCGAAACCATCACCCGGCTGGTGCCGTCGTGCGAGATGGTGCGCATGGTCAACTCCGGCACCGAGGCCACGCTGTCGGCGATCCGGCTGGCGCGTGGCGCCACCGGCCGCAACCGCATCGTCAAGTTCGAAGGCTGCTACCACGGCCACGGCGACTCGTTCCTGGTCAAGGCCGGCAGTGGCATGTTGACCCTGGGCGTGCCGACCTCGCCAGGCGTCCCGGCCGGCCTGAGCGAGCTGACCCTGACCCTGCCCTACAACGATTTCGAAGCCGCCACCGCGCTGTTCGAACAGCAGGGTGACGACATCGCCGGCCTGATCATCGAACCGGTGGTCGGCAACGCCAACTGCATCCCGCCGCGCGAGGGGTACCTGCAGCACCTGCGCGAACTGTGCACGAAGCATGGCGCGCTGCTGATCTTCGATGAAGTGATGACCGGCTTCCGCGTCGCCCTCGGCGGTGCGCAGGCGCACTACGGCATCACCCCGGACCTGACCACCTTCGGCAAGATCATCGGCGGCGGCATGCCGGTGGGCGCCTACGGCGGTCGTCGCGAGCTGATGCAGCAGATCGCCCCGGCCGGCCCGATCTACCAGGCCGGTACGCTGAGCGGCAATCCGGTGGCAATGGCCGCTGGCCTGGCGATGCTGGAGCTGATCCAGCAGCCGGGTTTCCACGCCGACCTGGCCGAGCGCACGGCACGCCTGTGCGCCGGCCTGGAAGCCGCCGCCGCCGACGCCGGCGTGGCCGTGACCACCACCCGCGTGGGCGCGATGTTCGGGCTGTTCTTCACCAACGAGAAGGTGGAGACCTATGCACAGGCCACCGCCTGTGACATTCCGGCGTTCAACCGCTTCTTCCACGCAATGCTGGACCAGGGCGTGTTCCTGGCACCGTCTGCGTACGAGGCCGGCTTCCTGTCCAGCGCGCACGACGATGCCGTGATCGAAGCAACGCTGGCCGCTGCACGCGTGGCGTTCAAGGCCGCCAAGGGCTGAGCCCTGCTCTGGTAGGTGCCAAGCTTGGTTGGCACTGCCGCATCTGGTGGGTGCCAACCTTGGTTGGCACAGAGCAGTCGAGCATGGCTCGACTCTACAAACGGCATCAACCGAAGACGAACTTGCCCTTCATCATCGCGAAGTGGCCGGGGAACGAGCAGAAGAAGGTGTAGTCACCGCCCTTCTGCAGGCCCTGGGTAGAGAAACGCACACGCGTGGTCTCACCACCGCCGATCACCTTGGTGTGCGCCAGCACGCGCTTGTCGGCCTTCGGCAGGTAGCTGTCGGCCAGGGTCATGCGCATGCCCGCCATCGCCACCGGCTGATAGTCGGCGGTGCGGGTCAGCACCCAGTTGTGGCCCATCGCGGTAGTGGCCAGCTTGCCGGTGTGGCGCAGGGTCAGGTCCA
Organism: Stenotrophomonas sp. GD03819; assembly: GCF_029841665.1. NCBI lineage: Bacteria > Pseudomonadati > Pseudomonadota > Gammaproteobacteria > Lysobacterales > Lysobacteraceae > Stenotrophomonas > Stenotrophomonas sp. GD03819. Next base: position 40,440 of record NZ_JAOCEW010000029.1, on the reverse strand, counting down.
CGGCGGTGCAGTCGGCGGCGACCTTGATCTCGCGGCTGCTGAAGCTCATCTGGTCGGTGCTGTCGATGCTCACCGCACACACCCGCGCCATCGCCGACGGCGCCAGCATCAGCGCGCCCACTCCCACTGCCACCCTCCAAGCCTTCATCGTTGCATCTCCTGCGGATTCAAGCGCCATTCTAGGCAGGCCCCTGTGGCCGCGTCTGCGACCGTCTGTCGCATGGCTGCTCCAGGGTTTCCCGAGTGTTCACTGCAATGGCATGCTCGGCCGATGCGTATCGATCTGTTGCTGTTGGATGTGGATGGCGTGCTGGTGCAGTACCAGCGCGCGCAACGCGTGCTGCACCTGGCCCAGGCGCTGCAGGTTCCGGCGCAGGCCGTGCAGGCCGCGCTGTATGACAGCGGACTGGAAGCGGCGCATGACAATGGCACGCTGGATGGCCCGGCCTATCTGGCGCAGCTGGGGGAGCGTCTGGGCACGACTGTCGATGTGGCTGCATGGACCGCGGCGCGGCGGGCCGCCAGCCAACCGCAGGCTGCCGTGCTGCAGCGGCTGCAGGCCCTGCAGCTGCCGATGGCGGTGCTGACCAACAACGGCGCGCTGATGCAGCAGGCCTTGCCCGCCCTGCTGCCGGAACTGTTCCCGGCCCTGCGGGAGCGCGTGTTCTGCAGCGCCGGTTTCGGCCTGCGCAAACCCGCACCGGAAGTCTTCCTGCGCACGCTTGAGGTACTCGGCGTGGCGCCTTCGCACACGCTGTTCATTGATGACCTGTTCGCCAATGTGCGCGGCGCACGCGCTGCCGGCCTGCACGCGGAAACCGTGCGCGATGGCCGGGGATTGGGCAAGGTGTTGAAGCGCTATCGGATCGCATGACGCGCTGTAGAGCCGAGCCCATGCTCGGCTCCTGTTGCCTGACATCGCGATGAGCCGAGCGTAGGCTCGGCTCTACAGATGCCTCTGCAGGCTTCAGCGCGCGGCGATGAAAGCAGCAATCGCTGCGCGCAGGCGCTTGAGGCCTTCGGCCACTTCTTCGTCGGTGATGTTCAGCGACGGCACGAAGCGCAGCACGTCCGGGCCGGCCTGCAGGGTCAGCAGGCCCTGCTCGGCGGCGTGGTCGAGGATCGCACCGGCCTGGCCGGCAAAGTCCTTGCTCAGCACCGCGCCCAGCATCAGGCCACGGCCACGCACGTCGCTGAACACGCCGAATTCTTCGTTGATGCGCGCAAAGCCATCGCGCAGCGCCTTCGACTGGCGGCTGACATTGGCGGCGATCTCCGCAGAGGCCAGCTTGCGCAGCGCAACGCGTGCGACCGCAGCGGCCAACGGGTTGCCACCGAAGGTGGTGCCGTGCGCACCGAACTGCATGGTTTCGGCCACCTTCGGGCCGGCCAGCATCGCACCGATCGGGAAGCCGCCACCCAGCGCCTTGGCCAGGGTGACCATGTCCGGCACCACGTCGTCCTGCCAGTGCGCGAACAGCGTGCCGGTGCGGCCCATGCCGGCCTGGATCTCATCCAGCACCAGCAGCGCGTTGTGCTGGTCGCACAGCTCGCGCACGCGCTTGAGGAAACCGGACTTGGCCGGCATCACGCCGCCCTCGCCCTGGATCGGCTCCAGCATCACCGCTGCCACGTCACCGGCGGCCATCGCAGTTTCCAGCTGCACCTCATCGTTGAAATCGATGTAGCGGAAGCCACCGGGCAGCGGCTCGTAGCCTTCCTGGTACTTCGGCTGGGCAGTCGCGGTCACTGCGCCCATGGTGCGACCGTGGAAGCTGCCGCGGAAGGTGATGATCACCCGCTTGTCGGCCGGGCGGCCCTGGCTGGAGGCCCACTTGCGGACCATCTTGATCGCCACTTCATTGGCTTCGGCGCCGGAATTGCACAGGAACACGCGCTCGGCGAAGCGGCTGGCCTTCACCAGCTCCTCGGCCAGGTGCAGCGGCGGCGCGCTGTAGAACACGTTGCTGGTATGCCAGAGCTTGCCGGCCTGTTCGACCAGCGCGGCCACCAGGTCCGGGTCGTTGTGGCCCAGGCCGCACACGGCGATGCCGGCGGCCAGGTCGATGAACTCACGGCCCTGGCTGTCCCACACGCGGGCGCCCTGGCCTCGCTCCAGTACCACCTGGCGGGGCTTGTAGACCGGCAGGTAATAGTGCGAAAGGGAGATCAGCGGATCGGTAGCGGCGGTCATGGCAGTCGGCAGGATTCAGGAATCCCCATTCTCGCGCCGGAACCCCTGCGGCACAATGCGCCCATGCGACCGTTTTCCGCCCCCCAGCTGAACCCCGCCACCGAGACCGGCTGGCGCCGCCGGTGGTTCGACATCATCTACCGCCACGACACCCGCCCTTCGCGCAATTTCGACCTGATCCTGGTGGTGGCAATCGTCGCCAGCATCCTGGTGGTGATGATCGACAGCGTGCAGCACCTGCACGCCGAATGGTCCACCGGCCTGTACATCCTGGAATGGGGCTTCACGATCATCTTCACCGCCGAGTACCTGCTGCGGCTGGCGGTGGTCAAGCGCCCGCTGCGGTATGCGGTGAGCATCTGGGGCATCATCGACCTGCTGTCGATCCTGCCCGCCTACCTGTCGATGTTCATCCCCGGCGCGCAGAGCCTGCTGGTGGTGCGCGCACTGCGCATCCTGCGCGTGTTCCGCATCCTCAAGCTGACCCGCTACATCGAAGAAAGCGGCGTGTTGATGACGTCGCTGTGGCGCAGCCGGCGCAAGGTGCTGGTGTTCCTGTTCACGGTGATCACCATCACCATCATCGCCGGTGCGCTGATGTACGTGATCGAGGGCCCCGAACACGGCTTCACCAATATCCCGGCCAGCATGTACTGGGCGGTGGTGACCATGGCCACGGTCGGCTTCGGTGACATCGTGCCGCAGACCGTGCTCGGCCGCTTCGTCACCTCGGTGCTGATCCTGATCGGTTACAGCATCATCGCCGTGCCCACCGGCATCTACACCGCCGAACTGGCCAGCACCATGCGCGAGGCCGAACAGGCCGCGCGCCGCGATGCGCGTGGCTGCCCGGACTGCGGGCTGGAAGGCCATGAGCCGGATGCACTGCACTGCCGCAAGTGCGGTGGCAAGCTGCCGGATGCGTTCAACCATTGAGGCACATGCCGGCCAGAGGCCGGCACTACCCTGGGCGCTTACGCAGGGATGCGTGCGCCGTTGCTCATCGCATGCGGTTGCTGGTGGTCACCAGATCGTTGTATGCGGCGAGGATCGTTGACTGCGCCCCTTCCGGGTCGGTGGTAAGCCAACTGCCCGACGCCTTCCGCTCTGCCGCCAGCGCTTCGGCGGTGATCGGCTTGTGCTGCTCCAGACGCTCGACGCCGCGTCCCGCGGTACGCACCAGCTTGTCCGCCGAACGCTGCACGTGGCCCCACATCGGGTCGTCCTTGCCGACACCGCCATTCTGGATTTCCGTCACCAGAGCCTGATAGTCAGCCAGCTGCGCGCGCAACGCTGCAACGTCCGGTGCGTCGTCCTGGAACGCGGTGGCCAGTTGCTTGCCATCGCCCAGCAGGCGAAGGTGGTAGTAGGCCAGCGAACGCCCTTCGCTTTCCTCGATCTGCTTCAGCTGCGCGGCACGGCGATCGTTCTCGTTCTTTTCCAGCGCCACATCCATCGCTTCGCTGGCCTTGAAGAAATCGGCGTAGGCCTGCATCAACGGGGCATGCTGGCTGCGCATCCCTTCACCGCCATCACGGCGATAGTCCTCGCGGGTGAAGTAGCCATCGGCACGCTCGACCAGGGTGTTCAATGCCTGGATTGCCTGCTGATAGTCACGCGCGGGGCCATCCATCGGCAGTGCCGGGGTCTTCGCCAGCGCGTCGGTCAGTGGCTGGCCGCAGTACTCGACGCGGTGCGACAGCACCTTGCCGGGCGAACGCGGCTGCGCTTCCTTGCCGGTCGGGCCGGCTTCGGGGTCCTTCATCCAGCTGGTGTAGGCCTGGAAGCCCTCGTGGATGGGCTGTTCAACGCCGTTGTAGCACTCGATGTAGGCGTTCACCTTCTCCAGGCCGGGGTCGGCCACCGGCAGCCCTGCCGATCTGTTGCAGCCGCTCAGGCCCGCCACAGCGCCGATCAGCAGCAGCGGCGCGATGCGCAGACAGGACGTCGTCATGGTCTCTCGCATGAGTACTGGCGCGCCGGTCACTGGCGGTTGCTCTGGAAAACGAGCGAGTTGTATTCCTGCATCAGCTTGCTGGCCGAACCGCGCGGCGCCATCGACGGCGAATCAAGCATGCGTCGTTCGAAATCGGTGTAAGGCTTTTTCTCACTGACGCGCTGCAGCCGCTCCTTGCCTTCGCGCCGGAAATTCTCGGCACCACGTTCGAAGCCTTCCCAGTCCGACTTGCCCGGCTCCTGGTCGGCAACCTTGGCGTGCGCTTCATCGGAAATGCGGTTGAAGGCATCCAGGCGTTCGCGGGCCTTGGCCTGATCGAAATCATCCTCGCTCATCAGATCCATGATGGCCTTGGCTTCCAGCATCATCGCCAGACGGTAGTACTCGCGCGTGCGCCCCTCAGCCTGCTCCAGCGCCTTGAGCTGCTCGCGCTGGGCGGCGTCGTTCTGGCGCTCCAGCTCGGCATTGAACCTTTCGCTTGCAGCCACGAAATCCTTGAAGGCGGCCATCAAGGGCGCGTGCAGCTGCTTGCCCTTGGCAAACTGGTCGTCTTCGTAGTCCTGGCGATCGTAGTAGTCGTGCGCGTCCTTGCTGACCGGCACCAGCGCCTTCAGCGCCTGCTGGTAATGGCCTGCAGCAGCATCGAGTTCGGCCAGCGCCGGCTTGGCAGCGATCGCCCCGGTCACCGGAGCGTCGCACTGCTTCATGTCGTAATCGCTGATCTCGAACGGTCCGTACACGTGCGTCTCGCGCCCGGTCGGGCCAGCGTCGACGTCCTTGATCCAGCGCGTGTAGGACTGGATGCTGCCGTGGGTCTTCGAATCCAGCGCGTTGAAGCAGCCGATGTAGGCGTTGAGCTTGGCGGTCAACTGCTGCTGTGTGTCGGACGGCGCCGCGCTGGCGTCCGGCGTGCCGGAGGCAGCGGCGCCGCCCGCAGCTGCGGGGGCCTTGCCACCGCAGGCGGTCAGGATCAACGACAACGAAGCGGCCAGCGCCGCGACGGAAAGAGTGCGTGACATGTGTTCACATCCCTGTTGAAAACGATTACAGCCACGTATTCTAACGCAGCAGGCCAAGGGTCGCAGCCCTCGGCCTCTTCCCGCGACGCGCGATCAATCCAGGAACAGATCCGGCAACAGCGCGCGCGACGGATCCACCGCATAGCCCGAAAGATCGGTAATACCGGCCTGCGCCAGCACTTCATCGTCGATCAGGAACCGGCCGTGGAAGCCGGCCGCTTCGCGCACCAGCACCGCGTGTGCGGCATCGGCCATGATCTGTGGCGTGCGGCAGCCAGCCGCATCCACGCCCGGAATCATGTTGATCGCATCGGTGGCGATGACGGTGCGCGGCCACAGCGCATTCACCGCCACGCCCTGCGGGCCGAATTCCGCGGCCAGGCCCAGGGTGACGAAGCTCATGCCCATCTTCGCCAGCGTGTAGCCGGTATGTGCGCCCCACCACTTCGGCTCCAGGCTCGGCGGCGGTGCCAGGGTCAGGATGTGCGGGTTCGGCGCCTGCAGCAGGTACGGCAGGCAGGCCTGCGCGCACAGGAAGCTGCCGCGCGAATTGACCTGCTGCATCAGGTCGAAACGCTTCATCGGCGTATCCAGCGTGCCGCGCAACCAGATCGCGCTGGCGTTGTTGATCAGGATGTCGATGCCACCGAAGGTGTCGACCGTGGCCGCCACCGCCGCCTGCACCTGCTCTTCCTCGCGGATGTCGCACTTCAGCGCCAGGCCCTGCCCGCCTGCAGCCGTCACCGCTTCGGCGGCGGTGTGGATGGTGCCCGGCAGCTTCGGATTCGGCACCGACGACTTGGCCGCAATGGCCACATTGGCGCCGTCGCGCGCAGCTCGCAGTGCGATGGCCAGGCCGATGCCACGCGAGGCACCGGTGATGAAAAGCGTTTTGCCCTGCAGACTGCCCACGTTCCACACTCCAGCGTATGCAATGAGCCGCTAGTATGCCGCGCCGACGCGGAGTTCACCCGCCCTTGACGATACTCGGGCCTCCAGACAACGCACGAGGTCCACGCCATGCGCCGTTCCCGCCTGTTGCTGCCTGCCCTGGGGCTTGCCCTGCTGACCGCCTGCCAGGGCCGTTCGCCGGAACCCGGAAAGGAGCCGCCCGCCGGTGACGCGCCCAGTGCGGAGAAGGCCGCCGCCGACGGCAAGATGCGCTGGAGCGAGGCGGTGGTCTGGGATGGCGACCTCAACGCCTGCCGCCAGGGCGAGAACGCGGCCACCCGGGATTGCCTTCGCGACGCGATGCGCGCCGGTGGCGCCAGTGCCGATGCCATCACTGCGGCCGAGCAGTTGTCCACCGGCGGCGAGTTGGCCTATGTGACCGCATGGCACGAGAACGAAGGACTGGGCATTGCCACGGTCGAGTATCCGTTCCGCGCCAACACCAATGAAGGTACCCGTCTGGTCGATGCCAGCGGCAAGCGCATCGATGTGGATGCCGTGCAGTTGGACGACACCCTGCGTGCCGACCCCACTGTGCAGGAACTGCTGAAGGCCAACCCGCAAGCCACGCCGTTCGCACCGGCGCAGTCGGCCGGCGCCTCGCCATTGGATAACGGCGGCATCCGGCTGCTGTACCGCACACCGCTGCGCGACTGCCACGCCTGCCCGGATGTGGGGCAGTTGCAGATCGCCTATGACTTCGACGCCAAGCGCAATTTCATTGGCCAGCAGGTGGTGCCGGCGACGCCGTAACCCGGAAACGCCGCGTGTCGCCGGGCGTGGCCCGGCGCTACCGATGCGAAACGTGCCATCCAGGCAGCGCCGGGCCACGCCCGGCGGACGCAGTGTCGCGTCACCGGTACGCCTGCACCTGCTTTTTCAACAGATGCGGCACGATCAACCGGTGCACCGGCGCAACCGGCAGCATGTACACGCGCCCGAACGCGTTGTGCGTATGCACCACGGTCGCCACTTCCAGCACGTCGCCCTGCCACTGCAGGGCCAGCTGCACACGCAAGTGGCGGTCGTTGTCCTCCAGCACGATGGCATCGTCATCCATCGACTGCAGGGTGAAGATGCCCAGCCGCTGGCCCGGTTGAGGATCTTCGACAACCTGCACCGCACGCAACGAGCCCAGATGCTTCATGCCGAGCAGGCGCATGCCGTGGTTGCGCAGCGCCATCAGCCCATCGAACCAGCCGGGAATGGTCGCCGCCATGTCGCGGTAGGCCTGCAGTGCGGTACGCCCGTCGCGCCGGGTGGTGGCCTGACAGGCGTGCACGAAGTCGGCACCAGGCAACTGCGCACGCAACACATTGCCCGCGCTCGGCGGGCCGGTCACTATCCGCGAAGCCTTCACGGCTTGGGCCCCTGCCCTTCGCTGTCTTCCCAATGCAGGATGCGGCGGGTGACGAAGCGGTAGACCGGCTTGCCGGTAGCAAACCACAGTTCACGTACCCACGAGGTGCGCTTGAGCACGCGCTTCTCCACCGGGGTGAGCGATTCACGGCAATACATGCGCTTGTGCTTGAGCAGGTGGCGCAGGTCCTCGCGCGCCAGCAGCCGCATCCAGCGCGAGCGCGGGTTGCCGATCACGGCCAGCTGGAAGTCGATCAGCGCCGGCCGTCCATCTTCAGTGACCAGCCAGTTGGCCTCCTTGGCCAGATCGTTGTGGGCCACGCCGTTGCGATGCAGCTGCTGCAGCAGCCGGCGCGCGGCGCGGAACCAGGCCAGGTCGCCGCGCGGTGGGCGCTGGTACATGGCGTCGCCGGCCATGAAGCTGCGATCCAGGTGATGGCCATTCCAGGCCAGCAGCTGCGGCACATCGGCCATGCCGTGGATGTGCTGCAGCGCGCGGGCCTCGCGGCGGGCCAGCCACCATGCAGGCAGCCGCAACCATAGCGGCGTGGCGCCCAGATCACGGCGCACGAAGGGGCCATCGGGCCCTTTCACAAGGAGGATCCGGCCGAAGCTGTCGGCCTTCAAAGCATGCGGTTGAGCGTCGGGCGTATGCGGCATGGGCCCATTCTAGGCGATGGCACTGGTTGCAAACGGTCACGAAGCGGCTGGGAACCAGTCACCTTCACGCCCCTATAATCGGGCAATGGACTCTTCATGGATCGACGCCACCCTCGCGTGGATTGCCGCTCATCCCGTGTTGGCGGGTGCGGTCATTTTTCTGATCGCCTTCTGCGATGCGGTCATCATTCTCGGCGCGATCGTGCCGGCGCTTCCGTTGCTGTTCGCGGTGGGCGTGTTCATCGGCCTGGGCCAGATCTCCGGGCCGTACGCGGTGGCGGCGGCAGCCCTGGGCGCGTTCGCCGGTGACGGCATCAGTTACTGGATCGGCCGCCGCTGGGGCGACCGGCTGCGTGGCGTGTGGCCGTTCAGCCGCTACCCGCAGCTGCTCGACCGCGGCGAGAACCTGTTCCGCCGCAACGCCTTCAAAAGCATCCTGATCGCACGCTACGTCGGCGCGATCCGCCCATTCGTGCCGGCCATCGCCGGCATGATGAAGATGCCGGCCAGCCGCTACGTACAGGCCAGCGGCATCGCCAGCATCTCCTGGGCCGTGTTGTTCCTGGCCCCGGGCTGGATCCTCGGTGAGGCGTATGACGCGGTGGCCGCCGTGGCCGGGCGACTGGTAGTGGTGGTCGGCCTGCTGGCGGTGATCCTTGGCCTGGTCTGGGCCATCGTGCTGTATGGCTACCGCTGGTCGGCCGCGCGCATGGACAACTGGCTGGCACGCCTGCTGGACTGGTCCAACCGCCACCCCACGCTGGGCCGCTATACCGTCGGCGTGCTTGATCCCAAGCGCCGTGAATCGGTGCCGCTGGCGATGTTGGCGTTGATGCTGCTGGTACTGGGCTGGGGCTGGTTCGCATTGTTGACCGTGGTGGTCGCGCACGGCGAGCCGCTGGCGATCGACCTGCTGGTGCACCAGGCCATGCTGGCGCTGCGTAATCCGCTGGCCGATTACCCGATGGCCGCGCTGGCATCGCTGGGCGCCTGGCAGGTACTGCTGCCGGCCACCGCTGCAGCGATGGGCTACCTGATCTGGCGCCGGCGCTGGATGGCGGCCGCACATTGGCTGGCCGCCCTCGCCTTCGGCCTGGCGCTGACCATGCTGCTGGGTGCCACCGTGGATGTGGTGCGCCCGGTCGACGCCAGCAGCGGCTTCGGCTTCCCTTCGGTGTCGGTGACCATGGCCACCATCACCTTCGGCTTCTTCGCAGTGCTGATCGCGCGTGAGATGCCCGGCCGCACCCGCGTCTGGCCGTACCTGGTGTCGGGCATCGTGGTCAGCCTGATCGGCTTCTCGCGCCTGTACCTGGGTGCGCATTGGCTGAGCGACGTGATCGGCGGCATGCTGTTCGGCACGTTCTGGCTGCTGGTGCTGGGCATCGCCTACCGCCGCCGCTTCAACCGCTCGTTCTGGGTGAAACCGGTGGCCTGGCTGTTCTATGGCGTCTTCGCCGTGGCGGCGATGTGGTACGCGCCACGCCACATCCCGGTGAAGCTGGAACGCTTCGAGCCGACCCTGCCGGCACCGCAGGCGATGGACATGCAGGCCTGGTGGCAGCACGACTGGGTGACGCTGCCGGCGCGCCGCAATGAGTTCGACGACGACCAGCGCTGGCCGCTGGACGTGCAGGTGGCCGGGCCGCTGGCACCGCTGCAGGCGCAGCTGGAAGCACGCGGCTGGAAGCGGCAGGAACAGGCGGGCTGGCAACAGGCGCTGCTGATGCTGGACAAGAACACCGGCGCCGACGAACTACCGGTGCTGCCGGCCACGCTGGACACCCGCGTGGAAGCACTGCTGATGGTGCGCCAGGGCGCGCAGCCGGATGAGCGCTATGTGCTGCGCCTGTGGCCGGCACCCGCGCAGCTGCAGCCGGGCAACACGCCGCTGTGGCTGGGCAGCGCGCAGACCCTGCGCTACGAGCGCCACTTCGAATGGATCGGCATGTGGCACCCGCTGCGTGGCGTCGACCCGGCATTGAATGCCGTGAAGGACGCCGTGCAGGACCTGCCGCAGCGCGAGGATGTGCACAGCGAAACCGGGTTGCCGGTGCTGCGGTTGAAGACCACACCGTGATGGAGCCGCCGGGCATGGCGCGGCGCTACCGGAACACGGACGGGTAGCGCCGGGCCATGCCCGGCGGAGGTAGATCCACGCCATGCGTGGATGGCTTCTACGGCATCCAGCCCAGCAACTGCTGCAGTCGCTGGTGCGGGTCGTCCATCTGCAGCAGCTGCAACCGCTGCTGCTCGCTCAGCGGCAGCAGCTCGGCCAGCCGCCAGCCGACCCAGCTGGCCTGGTCCAGCAACGCCGGATTGGCCGGCGCATAGGCCTCGCCGGCCTGTTCGATGATGTGCCCCAGCACCGTGGCCAGCAGCGCATGCTGCGGCCGCAGTTCGTCGTCGGGGTCTTCCTCGCACCAGCGCACATCGGCCACCACCAGCCCGTTGTCGCGCACACGGGTGCGCTCGACATGGAAGCGGCGGGTGCCGCGCAGACGCAACTGCAGCACGCCGTCGGCGCCGACATCGAAGTCTTCGATGCGTACCTGCACGCCATACGCGGCCGGCGTTGCCGGGGCTCCCACTTCCTGGCCGTCGAGGATCAGGCAGACACCAAAGCCCTCACCACTGCGGCCGCTGTCGCGCACCAGATCCAGGTAGCGCCGCTCGAACACGCGCAGGCCCACCGCCGCACCTGGCACCAGCGTGGTGTGCAGCGGAAACAGCGGCAGCGAACCGTCGACGCTCATCGGGCCTGCAGCGCGGCAAGGAAGCGGCGCGGTGCGCCGTCGAAGCCACCGTTGGACATGAACACCACGTGGTCACCCCTGCGCGCGCTGGCCTGCAATTGCGCCAGCAGCGCGTCGGTATCGGGCACCGCGTGCGCTTCGCCACGCACTGCGGCGATCACCGCAGCAGCATCCCAGGCCAGTTCCGGGCGATGCAGGAACACCACTTCATCGGCCAGCGCCAGCGAGGGTGCCAGCGCCTGCGCGTGTGCGCCCAGCCGCATCGAATTGCTGCGCGGCTCCATCGCGACCACGATGCGCGCATCGCCCACCTTGGCGCGCAGCCCTTCCAGCGTGGTGGCGATTGCGGTCGGGTGGTGGGCGAAATCGTCGTAGACGGTGATGCCCTCGTGGCTGCCGATCACTTCCATGCGGCGCTTGACGCTGCGGAAGCGCGCCAGCGCCGGGATCACCTCGGCCGGCGCAACACCCACCGCATGTGCGGCTGCCAGCGCCGCCAGGCCGTTGAGCACGTTGTGGCGGCCCAGCAACGACCACTGCACATCACCCAGTGCCTGCCCGCGGTGGTGCACGCGGAACGCGCTGCCATCGGCAGCGAGCAGTTCCGCATGCCACTCCAGCGATGGATCGAAGCCGAAGCGCTCGACCGGGGTCCAGCAGCCCATCGCCAGCACTTCGGCCAGATGCTGATCCTCGCCATTGACGATCAGTCGGCCACGCGCCGGCACCGTGCGCACCAAGTGGTGGAACTGGCGCTGGATCGCGGCCACGTCCGGGAAGATGTCGGCGTGATCGTATTCAAGGTTGTTGAGGATGGCCACCAGTGGCCGGTAGTGCACGAACTTGCTGCGCTTGTCGAAGAAGGCGGTGTCGTACTCGTCGGCCTCGACCACGAACTCGCGGCCCTGGCCCAGGCGGGCGGAGACGCCGAAATCCTCGGCGACGCCGCCGATCAGGAAACCGGGAGAACGACCGGCGCTTTCCAGCAGCCAGGTGAGGATGGTGGTGGTGGTGGTCTTGCCATGGGTACCGGCCACGGCCAGCGTGTCGCGGCCCGGCAGCACCTGTTCGGACAGCCACTGGGCACCGGAAATGTAGCGCTGGCCGGCGTCGAGCACGGCCTCAACGGCGGCATTGCCGCGCGAGAGTGCGTTGCCGATCACCACCTCGTCGGTGCCCTGTGGCACGCTGTCGGCGCGGTAGCCCTGGTCCAGGGTGATACCCAGCTGCTCGAGCTGGGTCGACATCGGCGGATAGATGGCCTGGTCGCTGCCACTGACCGTATGGCCCAGTTCCCGCGCCAGGGCGGCCACGCCGCCCATGAAGGTGCCGGCGATTGCAAGGATATGTACGCTGCTCATGACCGAGGATTGTGACCGATGACGGCTGTATAGGGCCAATGTCCGATCCGGGGTAAGACAAGTCCTACACAGGATGTGAGAAAACTCCAATCTTCTGTCAGGGAAATCCCGATAGCGATGTTCTGTGAACCCGGACACAATTCGAACTGCCAGCCGCAGTACCCGAACCGGTCCTACTCCCCAAGAGGCCATCCCCAAGGGAGCTCATGCTGCGGGGCCCTGAGCAAGCCCTCTGCTGGCGCCTATCAAACGACACAGGCCTGGTCCTCGCGGACCAGGCCTGTGTTTTTTGCGCCCGAAGGGCCGGCAGTGCACCGGCCCTGCAGGATCAACCCTTGATCGCCGCCAGGATGCGGGCTTCGATCTCGTCCAGCTCGCCGACACCATCGACGCGAGCCAGGGTGCCACGGCCGGCGTAGAAGTCCACCACCGGGGCAGTCTGGTCGTTGTAGACCTGCAGGCGCTGGCGCACCGCTTCCGGCGTGTCATCGGCGCGGCCCTGCTCCTTGGCGCGACCGGCGATGCGGTCGACCAGCAGCTCGGTGGCCACGTCCAGCTGCACCACGGCATCCAGCGGCTGGCCGATCTTGGCCAGCAGGCCGTCCATCGCATTGGCCTGGGCCACATTGCGCGGGTAGCCATCGAGGATGAAGCCCTTGGCGACATCGGCCTGGGTCAGGCGCGACTCCAGCATGCCCAGCAGGATGTCGTCCGACACCAGGTTGCCGGCATCCATCACCGTCTTGGCCTGCTTGCCCAGCTCCGTGCCGGCGGCGATTTCCGCGCGCAGCATGTCACCGGTCGAAATGTGGGCGATCCCCAGCTTTTCCTTCAGGCGCGTCGCCTGTGTCCCCTTGCCCGAACCGGGCGGTCCCAACAGAACCAATCGCATTGACCTGACTCCAACGTGTTGAAAACAAAGAAGGTTCGCGTCCCGGACGGACCGGTATCGCTGCACCGCAATAGCGCCACTTTACCGCATCCGGGTAATGTCCCTGCAATGTCCCCTCCCCCGAGCAGGTAGAAGCATGCGCAACGGTACTCTCCTCTACGCCCAGTCCGGCGGTGTCACCGCGGTCATCAATGCCACGGCGGCAGCGGTGATCGAGCAGGCCCGGGCCAAGGGCATCAAGGTCCTTGCCGCCCGCAACGGCATCCTCGGCGCGCTGCGCGAGGAGCTGATCGACACCAGCAAGGAGAGCGCCGCCGCGATCCGCGCCCTGGCCCATACCCCGGGTGGCGCCTTCGGCTCGTGCCGGGTGAAGCTGAAATCGCTGGACGCCGACCGCGCCCGCTACGACCGCCTGCTGGAGGTGCTGCGCGCGCACGACGTGCGCTGGTTCCTCTACAACGGCGGCAACGACTCGGCCGATACCGCGCTGAAAGTCTCGCAGCTGGCCAAGGCCTCCGGCTACGACCTGACCTGCATCGGCGTGCCCAAGACCATCGACAACGACCTGGCAGTGACCGACACCTGCCCCGGCTTCGGCTCGGCGGCCAAGTACACCGCTGTCTCGGTGCGCGAAGCGGCGCTGGACGTGGCGGCGATGGCCGAGACCTCCACCCGCGTTTTCATCTACGAGGCCATGGGCCGCCACGCGGGCTGGCTGGCTGCGGCCGCCGGCCTTGCCGGCAACGGCGATGACGAAGCGCCGCACATCATCCTGCTGCCCGAACGCGCCTATGACGAGGCGGCGTTCCTGGCCAAGGTCAAGGCCGTGGTCAACCGCGTCGGCTACTGCGTGGTGGTGGCGTCGGAAGGCATCGCCACCGCCGATGGCCGCTTCGTCGCCGATGCCGGTGGCGGCAAGGACTCGTTCGGGCACTCGCAGCTGGGCGGCGTGGCCGCGCACCTGGCTGGCCGGGTCAAGGACCAGCTGGGCCTGAAGGTGCATTGGGCGCTGCCCGATTACCTGCAGCGCTCGGCCCGCCACCTGGCCAGTAGGACCGACTGGGAGCAGGCGCAGGCGGTCGGCAAGGCCGCGGTGCAGCTGGCGCTGAAGGGCCAGAACGGGGTGATGCCGGTGATCGTGCGCAGCAGCGACGCACCGTACCGCTGGAAGATCGAAGCGGCGCCGCTGTCGAAGATCGCCAACCATGAAAAGAAGATGCCCGCCGGCTTCATCCGCCGCGACGGCTTCGGTATCACCGCCAAGGCGCGCGCCTACCTGTCACCGCTGATCAAGGGCGAAGCCCCGCTGCCCTACGGCGCCGACGGCCTGCCGAAGTACGTCACGCTGAAGAACGTGGCGGTGAAGCAGAAGCTGCCGCCGTTCGAGGGCTGACCCGAAAAAGGGGGCGGAGGAACACCATGGCACTGCGTGTTGTTCGATTGGGTACACCGCGTGCGCCCGGCGAGGGACTGCGTATCGGCACCGTCAGGCGCCCACCGCGCGGCGTGCCGCGCAGCGAGTTCGCCCGGCAGGACTGGTACGACGTCTGGTTTCCGCCCCTGTCACCTAGCGCGGAGCTGGTGAAGCGGGCGCATGAAGCGAAGACCGCCGCCGACTGGACTGCCTTCTTCCGCGATTACAAGGCGGAGATGAAGGCGCCGGATGCGGCCCACGCGCTGGACCTGCTGGCCGCGATGTCACGGCACAGCGACATCAGCGTAGGGTGCTACTGCGAGGACGAAGCGCATTGCCATCGCAAGGCATTGCGCGAGTTGCTGGTAGCGCGGGGGGCGAAGCCGGCCGGAGAATGATGGCGCGCCGCAGTAGATCCACGCCATGCGTAGACGCGGCAGCGGTGCCGACCAACGGTCGGCACCCACCTGTATCAATTACAGGCCTTGCCTTCCATCTGCAGCTGCGCGGCGAACATGGTCACCTGCGGAATCTGGCCGGCCGCGGCCTGCTTCTTGGCCTCTTCCAGATAGATGCGCGACTGGCCTTGACCGTCCAGCTCGACCTTGTTGCTCGACGGCAGTCGCCACACGCGCACCACCGCCTGCTGTGCCGGGCATGCTGCGCTGGGCACGCGGATCACATCATTGAGCTTCCAGCCCTTGTCGGCACTTGGCTGTGCCTTGGTGTAGTCGACGAAGCGCGCGCGCGGCTGGCACTGCTCGCTGGTCCGCACCGGCGCAAAGCGATACGGCTCGGCCGCCTGGCCGGTGAAGGCACCTTCCAGGCGCGCGCAGGCCTCGGGGATCTGCCGCAGGGTGTGCACTGCGCCCACTGCCTGGGGAGCGCCCACGGCGCGCTGCAGCTCCGGGGTTTCCGCGGCGAGTGCCGGTACGGCCGGGACCAGGGCGGCAAGCATCAACAGGGACAGGCGCATGGGGAATCTCCTACGGGACTGTGCGCAGGCTTGCAGAGGCTGGCTTAACGGGGTGCAAAGGCCTGCGGTTCTCGAATCACGCCCATGGACTGGCGGCATGCGCCGCAGCTCGCAGCAGCCCGTCGAGCATGGCCTCTGGAAGCCAGTCGAGCACGGCTCGACTCTACAGTGCGCCGAACGCATACTGCGGGTACCAGGGAATGCTGAACACCGCCATACGTCGGACGACCACCAAGGTCGGTACGGGTTGGTTCCAGGCTGCAGCCCGTCGTCCCCCTCGTGGTGCCGTTCATCGCCACTGGATGCCTACATCCATTCTGCGGAGGGGTCTAATGCTGGAACGTCACGGGCTTTCATTGGCGCTGGGCTGCGCCATTCTCGCGATCCTGTTCGGAATCGTCTCGGCGCGCTGGATCCTGCGCCAACCCACCGGCAATGAACGCATGATCGCGATCGCCACCGCGATCCAGGAAGGCGCGCGTGCCTACCTCAACCGCCAGTACCTGACCATCGGCGTGGCCGGCGTGGTGCTGTTCGTGCTGGTCGGTGTGTTCCTCAGCTGGTACACCGCGATCGGCTTCGCGGTCGGCGCGGTGCTGTCCGGCGCGGCCGGCTACATCGGCATGAACGTGTCGGTACGCGCCAACGTGCGCACCGCCGAGGCCGCACGCCATGGCATCAGTGCGGCGATGGACGTCGCCTTCCGCGGCGGTGCGATCACCGGCATGCTGGTGGTCGGCCTGGGCCTGCTGGGTGTGGCCGGCTATTACGCACTGCTGCTGCGGATGGGCCTGCCGATGGAACAGGCGCTGCACGCGCTGGTCGGTCTGGCGTTCGGTTCGTCGCTGATCTCGATCTTCGCGCGTCTGGGCGGCGGCATCTTCACCAAGGGCGCCGACGTCGGCGCCGATCTGGTCGGCAAGGTGGAAGCCGGCATTCCCGAGGATGACCCGCGCAACCCGGCGGTGATCGCCGACAACGTCGGTGACAACGTCGGCGACTGTGCCGGCATGGCCGCCGATCTGTTCGAGACCTATGCGGTCACCGTGATCGCCACCATGCTACTGGGCAGCCTGATGCTGGCCGAGGCAGGCGCCAATGCCGTGCTGTATCCGCTGGTGCTGGGCGGTGTGTCGATCATCGCCTCGATCATCGGTGCGCTGTTCGTCAAGGTGAAGCCTGGCGGCTCGATCATGGGCGCGCTGTACAAGGGCGTGATCGTCTCCGGCGTGCTGGCCGCGATCGCGTTCTACCCGATCACCACCGGGCTGATGGCCGACAATGTGCATGGTCCCATCGCGCTGTATGGATGCGCGCTGATCGGCCTGGTCCTGACCGGTCTGATCGTGTGGATCACCGAGTACTACACCGGCACCCAGTACAAGCCGGTGCAGCACGTGGCGCAGGCGTCGACCACCGGCCACGGCACCAACATCATCGCCGGCCTCGGCATCTCGATGAAGTCCACCGCGCTGCCGGTCGTGGCGGTGTGTGCGGCGATCTGGGGCGCGTTCGCGCTGGGCGGCCTGTACGGCATCGCCATCGCCGCCACCGCGATGCTGTCGATGGCCGGCATGATCGTCGCCCTCGATGCCTACGGGCCGATCACCGACAACGCTGGCGGCATCGCCGAGATGGCCGAGCTGCCCTCGGAGATCCGCGACATCACCGATCCGCTGGATGCGGTGGGCAACACCACCAAGGCGGTGACCAAGGGCTATGCGATCGGCTCGGCGGCGCTGGCCGCACTGGTGCTGTTCGCCGACTACACGCACAACCTGCAGGCCGCGCATCCCGGCCAGGAGTTCCGCTTCGATCTCAGCGACCACACGGTGATCATCGGCCTGCTGATCGGTGGCCTGATCCCCTACCTGTTCGGTGCGATGGCGATGGAAGCGGTCGGCCGTGCGGCAGGTGCGGTGGTGGAGGAGGTACGCCGCCAGTTCCGCGAGATCCCCGGCATCATGCAGGGCACCGGCAAGCCGCAGTACGACAAAGCGGTGGACATGCTGACCCGCTCGGCGATCCGCGAAATGATCGTGCCCTCGCTGCTGCCGGTGGCGGTGCCGGTGGTGGTCGGCCTGCTGCTCGGGCCGCGCGCACTGGGCGGCCTGTTGATCGGCACGATCGTGACCGGCCTGTTCGTGGCCATCTCGATGACCACCGGCGGCGGCGCCTGGGACAATGCCAAGAAGTACATCGAGGACGGCCACTTCGGTGGCAAGGGCAGCGAAGCGCACAAGGCCGCGGTGACCGGTGATACCGTCGGTGACCCGTACAAGGACACCGCCGGCCCGGCAATCAACCCGCTGATCAAGATCATCAACATCGTCGCGCTGCTGCTGGTACCGCTGTTGTAGATCCACGCCATGCGTGGATGGCGGCGCCGAATGGGGTCAGCGCCCTTTCCTGCGGAAAGGGATCCGACCCCATCGTCAATCACCGCCCGCGCAGGAAGAAGGACACCGGCACCATCACGTCCACCGGGTCGCCGGCTACCTCGGCCGGCGGCGCCGGTACCGGGCTGGCACGTCGCACGGTGTCCAGCGTCTCCTGGTCGAGCAACGCGAAGCCACTGCTGCGGCCCAGTGTCAGCCCCGAGACCGCACCATCCCGGGCCACGGCAAAACGCACGTAGACCACGCCCTGCTGGCGCAGCCGCTCGGCCTGGCGCGGATAGCGCCGATGCTTCTGCAGATGCCCGAGCAGGCGCCCCTCCCAGGTGGCCTCGGCGCGACTGCGCTCGCCGGCGGTGGTCTGCGGTGCGGTGTAGCGTGCGGCCGCGTCGGCCGCCACCTGCGGCGGTGCGCTGGTCTGCGCGACATTGGCCTCGGCGGTGTCCGGCGAGGGCGTCGGCTCCGGCGTACGCGGCGGTGGCAGGTCACCCTGCGGCTGCACCGGTGCCTTGGGTTGCTCACGCAGGGCCGGTTTCGGCGCCTGTCGCTGCTGTTGCTGTTGCAGCGGCCCAGTGGCAACCTCGCGCGGCGGCACCGGAGGCGCCTGTGCCATCGGCGCCAGCTCCAGCATCAATGCAGCGGGCGGCGCTGCGGCGGCCACCGCCGGTGCGAGCGCCGCCCACCAGCAGGCCACGCTGACCAGCAACGCATGCACCAGCAGCACGATCGCCAGGCTGGTCGCCCAGCGCCGCAGTCCGCTCATCGCGCGCCCTGCTCCAGTCCAACCAGTGCCACCTTCAGGTAGCCCGCCGCACGCAGCGCATCCAGCGTTGCCATCAGTTCACCGTAAGGCACGCGGGTATCGGCACGCAGGAACAGGCGTTGCGAGGTGTCACCGTGGGTGGCTACCTGCAGCGCAGCGGCCAGCCCGTCGCGTGCCACCGCCTGCTCGCCGACACGCAGCGACAGATCGGCCTGCACGGTCACGTACACCGGCGCCTGTTCCGGCGGCGTGGCACTGGCACTGCTGGCCGGCAGCTGCACCGGTACCGACACGGTGGCCAGCGGTGCCGCCACCATGAAGATGATCAACAGCACCAGCATCACATCGATGAAGGGCGTGACGTTGATCTCGTGCGATTCTTCCGGCGTGTCGTCGCGGTCGGACGCGGTCCTGATGGCCATCGCCGCCTCTCAGTGCACCGCACGCAGCGACGCCGCTGCAGCGCGTGGAAGGGCGCGGTCGAGATCGCGCGAGACCAGCTGCTGCACGGCCGCCGACAGATCGCCGAGCAGGCCACGCAGACCGGCCAGCACGCGACTGAAGTGGTTGTAGACCAGTACCGCCGGGATCGCGGCGACCAGGCCGAGCGCGGTGGCCAGCAGCGCCTCGGCGATGCCGGGTGCGACCACCGCCAGGTGGGTGGTGTTGCTGTGGGCGATACCGATGAAGCTGTTCATGATGCCCCACACCGTGCCGAACAGGCCGACAAACGGCGCCACCGCGCCAATGCTGGCGAGCACGCCGATGCCGCGCCGCTGCACGCGTGCGGCTTCCAGTTCGATGCGGTCCAGGCGCGAGGCGATGCGCTCCTTGATGCCGTCGCGCCCTTCCAGATCCTGCGACAGGCGCAGTTCGGTGCGGGCCGCATCCAACATCGCCAGCGCAGTGCCCTGCTGCACACTGGCATCGGCGCTCTCGCCGGGCAGGCTCGGCGCCTGCAGCAACAGCGCGCGCGCCGCCCACAGCTGCCGGGCCTGGCGGGCCAACTCCCAGCCCTTGGCCAGCAGCACCGTCCAGGTGGCCAGCGACGCCAATGCCAACGCGATCATCACGGCTTTCACCACCACGTCGGCGGCCAGGTACATGCCCCACGGGGTCAATGCGGGGGCGGCCACAGGAGCCAGGTCAGCAGGCAGCATCGTCTTGGTTTCCATCAGCATCAGGGGTCGCTGCGCGACGACGGGCCGCGCGCGGATCATGCGCGTCGTCCACTTCCACGACCGGATGGGGCTCCAGCCGCGGTGCGGGTCGACTGAGCACGTAGCCGGCGCTGACCGCGAAGAACAGGCCCACGCCCAGCAGCAGGCGCCAGGACGGCTGCGCGCCCCAGCAGAACATCGCGAAGCCGACCGCCATGCCGGCGCTGGCAAAGGCCTTGCCCTTGCGCGACACCGCGCCCTGCTCGCGCCACAGCCGCAGCGATGGGCCATAGCGCGGATGTGCCAGCAGGCGCTGCTCGAACTTCGGCGAGCTGCGTGCGAAGCAACCCACGGCCAGGATCAGGAAGATGGTGGTCGGCATCACCGGCAGCAACGCGCCGATCACCCCGAGGCCGACCATCAACCAGCCCAGCGCGAACCAGAGCCAGCGCATCAGCGTTGCGCCTGCGGGCGCGCGCCGTGCATCAGGCGAATTCCACTTCGACGTGGCCGTGCACGCTGCGGAACGCGGCATCGGCTGCGTCGATCACCTGCTGCTCCTGCTCGGCACTCAGCGGCACCGCGTCCAGCGCGGCGGTGAACTCACGCCAGTGGCGCGCCGCACCATCCGGGTGCGCGGCCAGGTGGCGGGCGCCGAAGTCACGGTCCAGCCCGAGCTTGGCGGCCATCTTGTAGAGAATGGTGCCGCCGAGGTTGGAGCCTTCGGCTACGTACAGCCAGCCAAGGGCGGCCGGCAGCGCCAGGTCCGAGGGCAGCGCGTCGATGTCCGCGCCTGGCAGGGTCTGCTCCAGGTCCTGCAGGTCGCGCGCGATCTGGGCCAGGCGGCGGCGCTCACCGAGATCGGGCAGCAGTGCGTCCAGCGCAGGGTTGGCATACAGCGCATCGATGCTGCGGTGGAACCGATACTGCACGCGCAGGAAACGGGCGAAATTGCTGCGGTCGGCGAAGATGTCGCCGGCCATGATGCGCTTGTCCAGGGCACCGTGGCTGTCGCGGGTGGCGGCCTTGAGCCGCAGGCTGCGGCTGTCTTCGGGAGCGATGTGTGCGTTCATGGGGGATGCCAAGGGGGTCGTCGTGCTGTAGACGTTCGCCGCGGGGCTTTCCCCAAGGCCGTGTGCGCCGATAATGGACCATCCCTTCTTCCAGCAGGAACCGATGATGATCACCACCGAACCGCGCATGACCAACCTGTTCCTGCAGCTGGGCCTGGACGCCAGCGCCGAGGCCATCGCCCGTTTCATCCGCGAGCACCAGCTGGCCACCGACGTTGAAGTGGTCGAGGCACCCTACTGGAACGATGCCCAGCGCCAGTTCCTGTCCGAATCGCTGCAGGCCGATGCGGCATGGAGCACGGTGGTGGATGAGCTGAACGAGTCGCTGCACGAAGATGCAGTGAAGGCTGCGACCGGGCTGTAAACAGGCGCCGGGCATGGCCCGGCGCTGGCGATCACACGGCGGAAGCGGTGCGGGCCAAAGTCCGCACCCACCGAGGACGGTCGGGGCACGATGGGGTCAGAGCCCTCTCCGCAGGAAAGGGATCCGACCCCATCGCTCATCCACGATCGGTCAGTACTTCCAGGTCAACGCCAGGCGCGCGGTGCGGCCCGGGGCCGGCATCACGCCCAGAGCGAGCGGATCCAGGTAGTAGCGGTCGGTCAGATTGTCCACGCCCGCTTCCACCGACAGCTGGCCGTTGAAGCTCCAGCTGGCAAACAGGTCCACCAGCGTCGTTGGCCGGTACAGCTGCTGGATCGCCGACAGGCCCACGTTCCAGTCCTTGTCCAGCTTGCTGATCGGGCCGGCGTTGTGGACCACGCGGGTGCCGAAGGTCAGGCGCTCGTCGAACAGGCGCGAGCCCAGCGTCAGATTGACCATGTAGCGCGGCGGATTCTGTGTATTGGTGTACGACCCCTCGAATCCGCCGTCCACGCAGTCCGGCGTGTTGGCCAGTTCATCGTTCTTGCGCTGTGCACCATAGGCGCGGCGCTCTGCGGCGATGTCCGGCGCGCAGGTCTTGGCCTTGAAGTAGTAGTGCGCGGAAAGATCGGCAAACACCTTGCCGCTGTCATAGCTGGACTGGAACTCCATGCCCGAGACCTTGAACTGGTCGACGTTGCGGATCAGGCCTGCCGACAGCGTGCGGTAGTCACGGGTGATCAGGTCGTCGATGCGGGTATCGAAGTACGCCAGCTTCAGCGCAAGGCGGTCGCCAGCGGTGAACAGGTCGTAGCGGATGGTGCTGGCACCGATTTCCCAGCTGCGCGCACGCTCCGGCTTCAGCTCGCCCACCGGCTTGGCGGCAGTGAACAGGCCCAGCGTGGTCTCGAACAGGCTCGGCAGCTTGGTGCCTTCGGCGTACTTCACGTAGACCATGGTGTCTTCGCTGAAGCGATAGGCCACGCTGGCGGTCGGCGAGAACGCGGTGTCACGACGGCGGATCGGCTGCGACCAGGTCCAGCTGACCGGCACTTCCAGGTCCTGCGCCTTGCCGGCGTCGTAGAAGTTCCAGCCACCGATGTCGCCCACCGTGCCCTTCTTGTACGGTGAGGCCAGCAGTGATTCCTGGGTGAAGTTGCCGTTGGCGTCCGGGTACCAGTTCAGCAGCGCGATGCGCTTGGCCCGCCACGACGGCAGCGCCGGGTTGCCATTGAGCAGTTCGGTGTAACGGTACTGGCCCTGTACCTCATAGGCGTCGGGCGTGGCCAGGCGGTTGCGGTCATGCACATCCACGCGGTTCCAGCGTCCGCCGGCCAGCAGTTCCCAATGCTCATCGGGCTGCCACTTCAGCGAGGCCACGGCACTGTATTCCTTGCGCTCGGCGTTGCGCAGGAAGCGGTTGTTGACCAGATCGTCGTGCATGACCGGCCCCGAACTGCCCGGCGCGATGTCTTCGTCGCTGTAGGACAGGCCGTAGTCGAAGGTGAACGCACCAGCACGAGTGTCGAACTTCGAGGTGTTGCTGGCATCCAGGCCGAAGCGCTTCTGTCGTAGCGGATTGCGGTAGGCATCCTTGTAGCCGGGGTCGCCGCTGAAGCTGGGCGCGTCATACCACTCGGTGCGGCGGTCGAAGTACCACGGGGTGATGCCGGTCAGGCTGTTGTACATCACGCTGTCGGTATCGGTGTATGTGGCGTTGACACGCAGGTCGACCAGATCGCTGTCCGGATTGAAGCGGTAGCGCAGGGTGTAGCTGTCCATGTCGACATGGCCCGGGTCCCACTGCGGAATGCGATCGCGGTCGACGCGGATGATCTGCGAGGCCATGATCTCGCCGGCGGTGCCTTCGTAGCGGCGGTAGCCCGCTTCCAGCGTCTGCGCATCGTCGATGCGCCAGGTGCCCTTGAGCAGCGCCGACTTCGAACGCGACGAGGTGTTGAACACTTCGGTACGCGGCGGATTCAGGGGTGCCAGCGTGCGACGGGTCTGCGGGAAGTCGTCGTAACCGTGCTTGCCGGAGAAATAGTTGCCGTTGTCGCGGTAAGCATAGGCGGCGACCAGATCGAAGCGGTCCCAGTGACCGGCTGCGGCCACGTTGAAGAACTGGCTGCCGGTGGCGCTGCGGTCGGAACGCGGCGCGGCGCTATAGGACGGCAGGTTGTTGGCGCTGGCGTTGGCCAGGCCGCCACGCACGCGTACGCCGAAGTCACGGCCTTCGCGCAGCACGTCACCGATCTTCAGCGTCTCCATCTCGACCACGCCACCGATGCCACCGGAGGCGTTGGCCTGCAGGCTCGGGCCCTTGGTGATGGTCAGGCTGGAGATCAGGTCCGGGTCGAGGTAGGTGCGCTGTGACTGGCCGGCATAGCCGCGGTAGGTATCCATGCTGGACTGGCCGCCATCGATGATCACCGGCACGCGGCCCTGGCCCTGGATACCACGGATGTTGACGTCGAACCCATTGCCCACGCGCGGGTCACCGGCGGTGACACCGGCCACGCCCTTGACGATGTCGCCGTTGGAAGTGCCGCGGAAACGTTCCAGGTGCGTGCGGCTGAGCGTGGTGGTGGAGCCCACACTGCGATAGCTGTCGAGCAGGCGCGCCTCGTCGCTGGTCGCGCCACTGTCGACGCGGTCGCCGGCCACGCTGAGCGTGTCGGTGACGATCACACCGCTGCCGGCCTGCACCGGCGTCGCCGCTTCCAGAGTGACTGCATCTGCGCTGACGCGGCGCACCGCCAGGCCACTGCCCTGCAACAGCTGCTGCAGCGCCTCGTTGGCCGGCAGGCTGCCATTGACCGCACGCGAGGTTACGCCCCGGGCCAGGGTGGCCGGATACACGACCTGCACGCCGGACTGGCGCATATAGCTGCGCAGCGCTTCATCCAGCGGCTGCGCTGGAATGTCGAAGCGCTGCACGGCAGCGTGGTTGCCGGTGGCGCCCTGTGCCAGCACGGACGGTGCGGCGCTGGCCAGGCCGGCGGCCAGCAGGGCGATGCACAGGCGGGACGGGCGCAGCGCGCGGCCCGGGCGGTGGGAGTCGAACATGGGGAACCTGTCAGGTAATCGGTGCCGCAGGCGCGGCGTCATCCGCAACACGGGCGGACACGGCGACGTACGTGGCGGCGGCGGGTACGTTCGCGGGGTAAGACGGTTGGGCGCGCGGCAACCCCAAGAGCGATTTGCGGTCGCGGCAGGTGCCGACCGGCCGGTGATCGTGGTGGGTGCCGACCGTTGGTCGGCACACTGGGACCTTCATCCACGCATGGCGTGAATCTACTGGTGAATGATGGCGACGCCGAGCGGCAGGCGGGTGACCTGCAGACCTGCTGTTGCGGCCAGTGCATCCAGCGCCTGCTCCGGGCGATCGATGCGCAATGCGGCACTCACTGCGGGTAGTCGCGACAGATCGCCGCGCACGAAGGTCGGGCCGGCGCGGTAACGCCCCACCCATTGCACGGCGTCGGCGACGCTGGCCTGCTCCAGCAGCAGCTCGCCCTGCCGCCACGCGCCGACGCTGTCGGCAGCCACATCCCGCAGACGCGTCACGCCGCTGTGCTCGCCATAGACCGCACGCTGGCCCACCTGCAGATAGGTCCAGCCACCGTCGGCCGGGCTGGCCACGCGCACCCTGCCCTGCCCGACCTGGGTTTCAACCTGGTCATCGCCGCGCGCGACGGTGAACGCGGTCGAGATGTCCTCGATCACGCCGTTGCCCGCACGCACGCTGAAACGTCGCTGCGCATCCGGGCTGACCTCGAACCAGGCACGCCCACGCAGCAGCTCGATCTCGCGTGCATGTGCATTGAAGCGCACGGCAATCGCACTGTCCGCATCCAGCACTGCGCGGCTGCCATCGGGCAATTGCACGTTCTGCACGACGTGCGTGCTGCGATGGTCGGCCTGCAGCCGCAACCAGGCCTCCGGCCATGCCACCAGCATCGCCAGCGCGGCTGCAGCGGCCATTGCCCAGCGCATTCGATGCGGCCGCGGGCGTTCGGCGGGCCGGACCTGCGGGCGTGGCCCGACACTGCGCCACAGCGCGCGCTCGTGTTCGAAGGCGCGTCGGTGCCCCGGTTGTGCCAGCCAGCGCTCGAACTCGTGCATGCGCCCTTCGCCGATGTCACCCGAGGCCAGCCACGCGATCCAGCCCCGGGCCTGTTCGGCCAGGGCATCGTCATTGGCGGCGGGCAGCGTGTTCGGCGGGCTCATCGGCTGGCGGACAGGCGCATTCAAGCGCGGGCGGAGGAACTAGACCGCATCCACGGTCCAGTGATCAAGACGTTTCAGCGAGGGCCAGCCCCAAGCCGGGGCCATCATCGGCCGCTGCGTGCCCAGGCCAGGCGCTGCAGGGCGGTGCGCACATGGTTTTCGACGGTCGTCACCGACACCCCGAGACGGCGGGCGATCTCGGCCTGGGTGAGGCCCTGCAGGCGGTTGAGCCGGAAGATGGTGCGGGTCGGCTCCGGCAGGTGCCCCGCCGCATCGAGCACCCGCTGCAGTTCGTCCTGTGCCATGGCCTGTTCCTCGGTCGAGATGACCTCGTCCGGCCCCCACAGGTAGTGGTCGGCCAGCAGGCGGTTGCGCCGGGTCGATTCGCGGCCGTGGTCGGTGGCCAGGTTGGCGGCCAGCCGGTACAGATAGGCCCGCGGGTTGTCGATGGCCTGGCTGTCGTCGACCCCACGGGCCTTGAACCATACGGCCTGGATCACGTCCTCGGCACCATTGTCTCCGCCGAGGATGCGCTGCACCCGGCGCAGCAGTGCCGGCCGCTCACGGATCAGCAGTTCGGTAAGGGAGGCGGCATTGGAGGACATGCGCGGAACCGGGACGACAGACGGAAGGCGCCGCGCATGCTACTCCGTTAATGCGAATCAGTCACGTTCGTATCAATGGATGCAGCCGGTCAGCCCGTCATAGACGCTCTCCGACGTGCCGGGCAACGGATCATGCAGCGGATTACGGGCCGCCAGCGCCGCATGGAAGTCCTCAACCGGGGTGCCAGGCACCAGCGGCAGCCGGCACAGCCAGGTCGGTTGCCGGGCCACGATTGCACCGTCGTTCCGCGACACGGCCAGGTCACTGGCGGCAAATGCCCAGAGGCACTCACGCACCGTGCCGCGCACCGCATCCACTGAACACCGCAGGCGCAGCGCCCGGATGTCGCTGTACTCGCCCTCGCAGAAGGTGTCGCCACAGATCCTGTCGAAGCCATGCTGCAACCGGCCTTCCAGGGCAAAGAAGCGGTCCCAGTTGGCTTCCTGGTGCGGGTAGTCGATCAGGTCCACGTAGGGAAAGGCCTGGGCGGCGGGCGCGATCAGCAGCACGCAGAACAGGCCGAGTGACAGGGCGGATGGTTTCATGCGGGAACTCCTCGGGTAGGTGTATCCAGCCTGCGCGCGCACGCCGCCCGGCCCCATCGGTCAACCCCGGCCCGCCGGGTCGGCGCCTTCCACGCCCTGCCGTCGGCCCCCTCCCCTGCACAGCGCCCGGCAAAGGCATAAAATGGGGAGCTATCCGTCTATATCCCCCACCTGGAGCACACCATGGGTCTGGAACTCGTCTCGCCCGGCAAGAACCCGCCGGAAGAAATCAACGTCATCATCGAGATCCCGAAGGACTCGGAGCCGGTGAAGTACGAAGTGGACAAGGAAACCGGCGCGATCTTCGTCGACCGCATCCTGTCCACCCCGATGCGCTACCCCTGCAACTACGGCTACGTGCCGAGCACCCTGTGCGGCGACGGCGATCCGGCCGACGTGCTGGTGGTGCTGCCGCTGCCGCTGGTGCCGGGCTCGGTCGTGCGCTGCCGTCCGGTCGGCGTGCTGAAGATGAGCGATGAGGCGGGCAGCGACGAGAAGATCCTGGCCGTGCCGGTGTCGAAGATCTTCAGTGGCTACGCCCACGTCGAAGACATCGCCCAGGTGTCCAGCCACTGGCTGGAGCGCATCGGCCACTTCTTCGAGCACTACAAGGACCTGGAGAAGGGCAAGTGGGTCAAGCTCGACGGTTGGGGCGGCGCCGCTGAGGCCAAGCAGATCCTGATCGAGGCGCACCAGCGCCATCTCGACAGCAAGGCCTGAGCCTGAACCGGATCGCTCCGGCGGCACCCCGCCGGAGCGATGCGGGTCACGTTTCATGACGACGGCACATCACTCTTGCCGCCGTATTAGGTAAATTGCGTCACTTCACACGTCGTCGACATCCATCGTCGAGACAGCCAGGGGAATGTGTCGTGCGTATTCTGCTTGTTGGGGATGCAGCCAGCCTGCCGGCTGAGCTGACCGAATTCATTGCCGATCTTGGGGAAGACTGGCAGCCGCTGACCGCCACCGATGGCCAGACCGCAATGACCGCGGTGGCCACGCAGGGCGTGGATGCGGTGATCGTCTGCCCGCAACTGCCGGATCTCAATGCCACCACGCTGCTGGGCCAGATCCGGACCTTGCGCCCGGAAACCATCCGCATTGCGCTGGTGGACGCCCAGCACGGCAACCGGCCGCCGCCGGCACGCCTGATCGGCGTGGCCCACCGCTTCCTGCCGTTGCCGCTGGCACCGGAAGTGTTGCTGGAAGCGCTGACCAGCCTGGAAGAGCTGCGTGAAGTGCTGGACAGCCCTCGCCTGCGCGACGCCATCGGCCGTATCGAGAAGCTGCCCTCGCCGCCGCACCTGTACCTGAGCCTGACCCAGGCACTGGAACATGACGACGACGCCGACAGCGCCGACGTCGCCAAGCTGGTGGCCGCTGATCCGGCGATCGCGGCCAAGGTGCTGCAGCTGTCGAACTCGGCGTTCTTCAGCCAGGGCCGCACCATCGCCGACCTGCGCACCGCCGTGACCCGCCTCGGCCTGTCGACGCTGCGCGATCTGGTACTGGCCAGCGAGGTGTTCTCGGCACCGACACTGTCCACGGCCGAGCGCAATTCACTACAGCAGCGCGCCCTGCTCGCCTCGCGGTTGGCGGCACGCCTGCTGCCCGAATCCAGCGCCGAACTGGGCGCGACCGCCGCGCTGCTGGCCGACATCGGCCTGCTGCTGCCCGGCGTGCGCAACGAGCGCAGCGAACCGTCGCTGGCCGGTGACACCCGCCCGGGCCACGCCGAAGCCGGTGCCTATCTGCTCGGCCTGTGGGGCCTGCCGATGCCGATCATCGAAGCGGTCGCGTTCCATCTGCAGCCGCAGCGTGCCAATACACGCAGCTTCTGGGTGACCGGCGCAGTGCACGTGGCACTGGCACTGGTCAATGGTGATCCGGTGGACGAGGACTACCTGCAGCGCGCAGGTGTTCTCAACAGGCTGCCGCAGTGGCGGGAGCATGCCAACAGCCTGATGGGACTGGTACCCAGCGAGACCTGAGCTGTCAACGCAGGAAGAACCTCGAAGGCGCGCCCAAAGGCGCGCCTTTTTTGCATCAGCGCGCGCCGCAGGCATCCTGCACGCAGTGGCGATACTGCAGATCGCACAGGACCTTCGACTTGCCTGCAGCCAGGCATTCCTGACGCAGCTCCTCGCAGTACAGCCCGCCCCCACAGACGCCACCGGTCTGGGCAAACACCGCACCCACCAATGTTGCATAGATCAGTGCAGCAGCAGACAGTTTGTGCAACAGCGTGCTCTTCATCGCTCTCTCCATGTGCAAGGGTCCGCAAGTGGACCCAGCAACTGTGTTGATTGCGACACGACAGGAACGTGACCTCCCTCACCTTCCAAGATATTTCGGAATTCCCCTACAAAGAAAGAGGGCGGACCTTGCGGTCCGCCCTCCTGGTACTGCTGTCGCACTTCGAACTATCAGAAGCGCTGGGTGTACTTCATGTACAGGAAGCGACCGACGTCGAAGCCACCGTAGTAGGCGAAGCTCGAGTTCGGCGCCGAGTACTGCAGCGCACCGCGGTGATCGAACACGTTGTTCGCACCCAGGGCGATGGTGGCATCCCACGGAGCCTTCCAGCTGACCTGCACATCGTGGAAGGTGTTGGAGCCGGTGTGGCGCAGCGGATCCGGCTCACCATTGGCGTAGTGGTTCGGAGCGTCGCACCATGCGTCGTCGATGCAGCTTTCCTTCATGCCCGAGTAGTAGCGGGCAGTCCAGTTGACGCCGAAGTCACCCAGCTCCCAGTTGACACCCAGGTTCGAACGGACGCGGAACAGGCCCGGCTCACCAACGCGACCGATGGTGATGTTCTCACCCTTCTTGTTCTGGCCGGCTTCGTCGTACTTGGCCAGGTAGCTGGTCTGCCAGTCGATGCTGAACTTGCCGATCGACAGTTCCGGCAGGCGGTACTTGACACCCAGATCGTAGCCTTCGGTCTCCATCGAGCCGAGGTTGGCCAGGCCGTAGGTCAGCGCCTCGATATGGCCATCAGCGGCACGGGTGACGCCTTCGCAGCGAGCTGCGTTGCCCAGCACGTAGCAGTCACGCAGGATGCGATCAACGCTGTCAGCGATGATCATGTTCTTCAGCTCGTAGCGGTACCAGTCGAGCGAGATGTCCAGGCCCTGCACCCAACGCGGGCTCCAGACCAGGCCAACCGTCTTGCTCTTGGAGGTTTCCGGCTTCAGAGCCGAATTCGAACCGCTGACGAACTGGTCCGGGGTCGCGCACGGGAAGGTGCTGCAAGGCGCGAAGCCCTGGCCGACCTGCACGTAGTTGGCCGGCACGCCAGCCGCGGCGCAGGCAGCATTGCCAGCGACGTTGCCCGGCGAGGTCGAACCGCACGGATCGGTATAACGCTCGAAGCTCGAGTTGGTGCCGCCGTACAGATCGTCAACGGTCGGTGCGCGGAAGCCTTCTGCGTAGGTACCGCGGACCAGCAGTTCGTCGATCGGGCGCCACACCAGGCCGAACTTCGAGTTGATCGTGTCACCGAAGTTGCTGTAGTCAGAGTAGCGGCTTGCGACGTTGAAGGTCAGTTCCTTGGCAAACGGCAGGTCCGACAGGATCGGCACGTTCAGTTCCAGGTAGAACTCATCCAGCGAGTAGTTGCCCGAGGTGGTGGTCGACGCCAGGCCGGTCGACTGGCCCGACTGACGGAAGGCGTCCGGCACGAAGCGGCCTTCTTCCTTGCGGTGCTCGTAGCCCATGGCCACACCCAGGTCACCGGCCGGCAGCTCGAACAGCGAACCGGACAGGTTGGCGGTGTAGCTGGTGGTCTTGGTCACACCAGTGTCGGTGTAGGTCGGGAACAGGAAGTTCTGCAGATCACGGTCGGCAAGCGAGCCCTGGCCGTTGACGCCGTAAGGCAGCAGCGGGTTCCACGGGCGACACTGGCTCAGCGGGATCGGATTGGCGGCGGTCCCGCACTGAGCAACGCCCTGGCCGTTGATGAACGACTTGCCAAGTGCCTGCTCGGAAGCGATCAGGCTCATGTCGCCGTAGCCGGTCTTGGTCAGCTCGTTGCGGTTCCACAGCGCGCCAACGTCCCAGTCCCAGGTCTTGCCGGCAAACTCGAAGAAGCCACTCAGGCTCGGCGCGAAGCGCAGGGTCTTGAGGTCGCTCTTGGTGGTACGCGGCACTTCCCACAGGCGGCGACGGAACTCAACGTCCTGGCCGATCGGGTTGAACGCGCTGTCCTTCGACAGCGGCGTACCGAACGACAGCGACTGGTACGGGTAACCCGCGATCTGCTGGTCGGTGGTGCGCTGGTTGTACAGCACGTCAGCATTGAAGGTGATCGAATCAGCCAGATCGTAGCTGCCGTTGACATACACGGACTTACGCTCGATGCCGGTCTGCACCATCATCTGCTGGTTGGCGTTGGAGTACTCGGCCGGAGTCAGCAGGTGGTAGTCGGCCGCATTCTTCGGGTCACCGCCCGGATTCAGGGTCTTCCACTCCGGCTGCGGCTGGCCTGCAGCGCGCGGCTTGCAGTCGCCCCACACGCGCGGGTCGCACCAGGTGCTGTTCTGGCTCAGCGGGCTCCAGTCGGCAGAGGTCGAATTCGGGCCCAGGCCGCCGTCGCGGCTGAACCAACGATCCTTCGCCCACACCGGATCCTGCTTGGAGTACTCGGCCGACAGGGTCACGCCGCCACGCTCGCCTTCAGAGCCGAGGGTGAACGAGTAGGTGTTGGTGTCGCCGTCGCCGCGGCCGTACTGGCCAACGTAGACGCTGGCTTCAGCACCATCGAAGCGCTTGCGGGTGATCACATTGACCACGCCAGCAATGGCGTCCGAACCGTAGATGGCGGAGGCGCCATCCTTCAGCACTTCGATGCGCTCGACGGCGGCCATCGGAATCTGGCTCAGATCCTGGTAGCCGGCAGTGGTCGCGCCCAGGCGCTTGCCGTTCATCAGCACCAGGGTGCGCTGCGCGCCAAGGTTGCGCAGGTCGACGTAGTAGCCGCCAACGTTTTCGCCGGAGGACAGCGAGTCCGCGCGGGAAATGGCCGGCGAACCTGCCGAGGTCAGGTTCTGCAGGACATCGGCGACGGTGGTGTAGCCCTGCTTTTCCAGGTTCTCACGGCTCAGCGTGAGGACCGGCTGCTGGGTCTCCATCGAGGCGCCGCGGATGCGCGAGCCCGTGATTTCGATGCGATCCAGGGTGGTCGCATCCTTTGCTTCCTGCGCAGAAGCAAAGGCGGGCGTCAGCGCCAACGCAATGCCAGCCGGCAGAAGGCCCAGCCGCACTGCGGGATTACGAACGTTCATCTATCTCTCCAAGGTACGTGTTAGCAGCGTGTTAAAACACCCCAGCACGTTACGATTGCGTTGCAGCGCTGTATTTGCGCGAGCCAACCGGAGACTTTGCAGATTGTGGCGGCAGCAAGCCGCCGTTTTCCCTGAAGCGCGATGCGGACTGGCCGTAGCGGGCGCGGAACGCACGCGCGAAGCTGCAGCAGTTGTCGAAGCCACTGGCCGCAGCGACCTCGCCAACCATCATGTCGGTGTCACGCAGCAGATCGGCCGCCCGTTCCAGGCGCAAACGTGCTGAAAGCGACTGCGGGCTTTCCTCGTACAGGCTCTGGAAGGTCTTGGAGAGATACCAGCTGGAGAAGTTGGTCAGCTCGGCCAGTTCACCGATGCGCACCACGCGGTGGCTGTTGCCTTCCAGGTACAGGCGGGCGCGCTGCATGCGGCCGAATACCTGGCGCTTGCGGCTGCGCGAGCGACCCGGGCAACGCTGCACGTTGTCGGCCAGCCCACGCTGCAGGCCCGCCAGATGCAGCAGCAGCGGGCGCAGTGCCTGTGCCGGCTGGCCACTGGCCAGCGCATCGCGCCACAGGCGCAGCGCAACGCGGGCATCGCCACGGCTCATGCGGCCACGCCCGGCGTACAGGCCGCAGTCGGCCATCTCGGCCAGCACGCGCAGTGCTTCGACAGTCAGGTTCAGGCCAACGCACAAGCCGTTGCGGCCTGCCTGCACCAGCGGCCGCGACTCTTTCTCGAAGGCGATCCACTCGCCCTGGCGCAAGCGGAAGCGTCCTTCCTTGGCTTCCACCCAGGAGCTGCCGCGCACCTGCATCCACACAG
Organism: Stenotrophomonas sp. GD03819; assembly: GCF_029841665.1. Taxonomy (NCBI): domain Bacteria; kingdom Pseudomonadati; phylum Pseudomonadota; class Gammaproteobacteria; order Lysobacterales; family Lysobacteraceae; genus Stenotrophomonas; species Stenotrophomonas sp. GD03819. The sequence goes on along the minus strand of NZ_JAOCEW010000029.1, from coordinate 7,651 downwards.
TGAAGCTGCTGCCTGCGGTCTGCAGGCTGCCGAGCCGGGCCACGCCCAGGCAGGTCGGCGCAGCATCGTCGAGCGACCGGTCCAGAGAGACGGTTTGGCCGCGATCGGCCAGCGAGAGTTGACGCATGGGGGGCACCACGGTTTGCCTAGTACAGGCCTCCGTTTTGCCAAATCAGGCGGCACCACGTCAGGAAAGTCAGACGAGATCGCCACGAATTCGCGGCGAGGTCGCCACGAAGAAATTACGAAGGCCCATTTCCGTTGAACAACAACAACTTGGAGAACGCCGGAAGCAGCGTCGGTGAGCGCTCGGGCAAGCGCATCACGCCGATGTCGGCACCGTCGCTGACCGCCATTGCCACGAACAGCGTGTGCCCATCGGCGCCGGCACTCAGCCCGTTGCCGGCACTGAGGCGTTCCGCATCCAGGCAGCGTTCCGGTTCCTCGCGTCCGGCCTGGATCAGCACCAGTGTCGTGCCACAACGGGTGGACGTACCGAGGTAGCCGATCGCGTTGCTGCCGGCCACGGTCCAGGCCCGGTACCGCCACCGGCTGGGCCGGTCATCGCTGATCTGCTGCACACTTGCCGGTGCCAACGCCGCATCCACCGACCACAGGCCTCCTGCGGCCAGGCGGGTGAACAGCACACGCCCGCTGCTGCGATCGAACCGCGCCTGCGAAACACCGTCGATGCTGGCCAGGCGGCGCCAGGGCTGCACGCTTCGATCAAACAGGCTCAGCCGGGTCTGTTGCTGGTCATCGCGCTCGACCACCAGCAGCTGGTCCGGGCGTGCCCCGTACAGTGCCTGCAGCGGCTGCTCCGACGGGACAGGCAACGGCTGGACGCGTTCGTCACGTGGGGCGATCTCATAGACCACCGTGCGTCCGTGCTCGTCGCGCCCCACCACCAGCAACCGCCGGCTGTCGGCCGACCAGTCCGGTGCCTGACGTGCCTCGGGCCGCAAGCCTTCGATCGGCCGCAGCGAATCGGGGCGCTCCATGTCCGCCCACCACAGCGCGAAGCTGCCTGAACGATCGGACGTGAACACCAGTTGGCGTCCATCCGGCGCCGCCATCGGCTGCCCATCCCGGCCACTGGACGCAAACAAGCGCTGCGGCGGCGAGCCGCCCTCCATCGGCACCTTGAAGATGCCGAACTGCGCGCGCCGATGGACGAAGGCCAGCATGCCCGCGCGGCGTGCAGTGGCCGGCCACTGTGCGTCGTCGAGCCCGGCATCGCGCAGCGTGCGGCTCTCGACGTCCAGGTAGTACAGGCGCACTTCACTGTCGACACGGCGTCCAAACACGATCGTCCGGCCATCACGCAACCAGGCCCAGCCACGCAGTTCAGCGGCCTCGCTGGTCAGCTGCTCGGGCGTGCCACCCGCTGCCGGCATGCGCCACAGGTCGCCCAGCTGCGGATTGCGCACGAACACCAGCCACTTGCCATCAGGCGAGTAGCGCGGCGCATAGTCGAAGTCATCCTCGGCAACACCGTAGTCCAGCGCCTCCCATTGGCCACTGGCCAGATCGAGCTTGCGGATGCCCCGATGGGCATAGCGCCCCACCATGCTGCCGAACACCAGGCCACGGCCGTCCGGCGTCCAGTCGAAACTGAGCAGCTCGGTGCCATCGCACCGCGTGGCCTGGCGCAGGGCACCACCGGTCGCGCTGGCGATCAGCACCTGGCAGCCGCCGTTGTTGCTGAACCGCGCGAAGGCGATCTCGCGTCCATCCGGCGACCAGCTCGGGAAGCGGTCGACCGAGCCGGCCGGCGGAGCCAGCAGCTGCCGCGCTGGCGCGTTGCCGGAGGTCTGTACCTTGATCGCCCCACCCCCTTGCCCGTCTTCGTTGGCGCCTTCATAGGCCACCAACGAGCCATCGGGTGAAAGCGTGGGATAGGTTTCAAAACCGCTGGTTGCGGTGATCAACCGATAGGGACGCTGCGGGCTGCCGATCACGCGCGTGCCGTTCTCCACGGCCGCATCCACCGCTGAACTGCTGGCCGGTGCCCGCCGCAGCAGCAGCGCGGCCAGCACCACCACCGTGGCCAGCATCAGCACGCCCAGCACCAGCAGCACGCGCCGGCGGACATGGCGCCAGCGGCGGCGCGATGCCTGCACGTGTGCCGGCCTCTCCTCGGCGATGACCATCACCGGTTGCAGGTCCGCGATTCCGTCATCGGCTCCTGCGGACGGCGCCGGCTCGACATCGTCCAGTACCTGCACCGGCACCAGCAGGCGATAGCCGGTCTTGGCGATGGTCTCGATATAGGCCTGGCCGTTGTCGTCGTCGTTGCTGAACGCCTTGCGCAGCTGGGTGACGGCCTGGGTAAGCACATCATTGGTCGGCAGCGTGTCCGGCCAGACTTCCGCGAACAGTTCATCGCGGGTGACAACACGCCCTGGCTGGCGCAGCAGTACACGCAGCACGCCCAGCGCCTTCGGCGTCAGCCGACGCGGGCGACGCGCACCGACGACCTCGACTTCTCGCGAGGACAGAGTGACAGTGCACTCTCCGATCCGGATCCGATCGAATCCGGGGGGCTGGTTTTCACTGCTGTTCATTTTCCGCTACACAGTAGAGACAGGTCCGGGGCAGCGTTTGCCTTCGATACCCTCCCGTCCTGGGAACAGCAAAAAGCCAGACTCCGCACAAAGCATCGGCGCATACCGCAAAAACAATGAAGCGGGCGAATACTAGCCTATGCGGGTTACCTCGCCTATCGCGTGGTCGACATCCAGGCTCTCTCTCGCCGACGCATTCACATAATTTGCTGCACCATTCGCGCCCTGCGGGGCGCGGAATTTTTATCTGGCGTTCATTTTCACATGCGCCGCAGCATGGTCAATCCGACCAGTCGCGAAACCACCAAAGCCACGTACATCACGCCTGAAAACTGCTCCAGCATGACCAATGCACGCGCCTGCGGATGCAGTGGCACGACGTCGCTCAGACCGACACCCGAGAGCAAACTGAAGCTCAGATAAAGCAGTTCCATCCAGGTGCGCTGTGCACCACCACCGGTGCCCTGGAAACTGCCCGGATACCACTGCTGGCACACGGCGAAAGCAAACGCGAAGGCCCAGGCCAGCAACGTGAATGTCGCACCTGCCGCGAACAGTTCATCGCGGGTGACTTTATGGTCCTGGAGCATGTAGGCGATGAGTGCACCGGCCGTATAGAAGTACAGCAGGCTTTCCAGCAGCTGCGCGGTGGTCAGCAGCGCACTGCGATCCAGCAATGCACCGGCCAGCGAGAACACCACCGAAGGAATGGCCAGCAGCAGCGCCAGCCAGGTGCCCAGCGGGCTGCGCTGGACCACCCACAGCGCCAGGCCCAGTACCGCCATGCCGAACATGCCCAGCGCCGCGCGGCCCGCAGCGGTGTCATCCAGCGCGGGGTATAGCAGCACGGCGATCAACTGGGCCCCCAGCAGCCAGGCCGAAGGATGACGGCGGGCAATGGCCAGCCAGCGGGTGGTGATGGCAACGGGCATGGCGTCCTTTCCCCGGGGTGGTGGGCCGAGGATAGCCGGGAGCGGTGTGATGAGCGGTAGTGCCGGCCGCTGGCCGGCACCCCCGCTTCCGCATCACCCCTGGCGGTAGACCTCGGCACCGGCCGCGCGGAACTCCGCCGACTTCTCCTTCATGCCGGCCTCGGCGTAGTCGCGCACGTCCTGGGTGATCTTCATCGAACAGAAGTGCGGACCGCACATCGAGCAGAAGTGCGCCAGCTTGTGCGCATCCTTCGGCAGCGTCTCGTCATGGAATTCCTTGGCCTTCTCCGGATCCAGGCCAAGATGGAACTGGTCTTCCCAGCGGAACTCGAAGCGCGCCTTGCTCAGCGCGTTGTCGCGCACCTGCGCGCCCGGATGGCCCTTGGCCAGGTCGGCCGCATGCGCGGCGATGCGATAGGCCATGATGCCGTCACGCACGTCCTGGCGATTGGGCAGGCCGAGGTGTTCCTTCGGCGTCACGTAGCAGAGCATGGCGGTACCAAACCAGCCGATCATCGCCGCACCGATCGCGCTGGTGATGTGGTCGTAGCCCGGCGCGATGTCGGTGGTCAGCGGGCCCAGCGTATAGAACGGCGCCTCGCCGCACTCGCGCAGCTGCTTGTCCATGTTCTCCTTGATCAGCTGCATCGGCACATGGCCGGGGCCTTCGATCATGGTCTGCACATCATGCTTCCAGGCGATCTTCGTCAGCTCACCCAGCGTTTCCAGCTCACCGAACTGCGCGGCGTCGTTGGCATCGGCGATGCAGCCCGGGCGCAGGCCGTCACCCAGCGAGAAGGTCACGTCATAGGCCTTCATGATCTCGCAGATGTCTTCGAAATGCGTGTAGAGGAAATTCTCCTTGTGGTGCGCCAGGCACCACTTGGCCATGATCGAGCCACCACGGCTGACAATGCCGGTCACGCGCTTGGCGGTGAGTGGCACGTAGCGCAGCAGCACGCCAGCGTGGATGGTGAAGTAGTCCACGCCCTGCTCGGCCTGCTCGATCAGCGTGTCACGGAAGATCTCCCAGGTAAGTGCTTCGGCACGGCCGTCGACCTTCTCCAGCGCCTGGTAGATCGGCACGGTACCGATCGCCACCGGCGAGTTGCGGATGATCCACTCGCGGGTCTCATGGATGTGCTTGCCGGTGGACAGGTCCATCACCGTGTCACCGCCCCAGCGGATCGCCCACACCAGTTTCTCCACTTCCTCGGCAATGCCCGAGGACACAGCGCTGTTGCCGATGTTGGCGTTGATCTTGGTCAGGAAGTTGCGGCCGATGATCATCGGCTCGCTTTCCGGGTGGTTGATGTTGTTGGGCAGCACCGCGCGGCCGCGTGCGATCTCATCGCGCACGAACTCCGGTGTGATGATCTTCTGGATCGAGGCACCAAATGCCTCGCCCGGGTGCTGCTGCAGCAGGCCGGCATCGCGGATCGCGTCCAGGCGCTGGTTCTCGCGGATGGCGACGAACTCCATCTCCGGCGTGATGATGCCACGGCGCGCGTAGTGCATCTGGGTGACGTTGGCACCTGCACGCGCACGGCGTGGCAGGCTGCGCGCGGGAAATCGCACCGCATCGAGCTTCGGGTCCTGCTCGCGATCGCGGCCGAACGAAGAACTCAGTCCTTCGAGCTGCTCGGTATCACCGCGCTCTTCCACCCAGCCGCGGCGCAGTTCCGGCAAACCGGCCGACAGATCGATGCGCACCTCCGGATCGGTGTACGGACCGGACGTGTCGTAGACCGTGACCGGTGCGTTCTCTTCGCCGCCGAACAACGTCGGCGTGCGGGTCAACGCGATCTCCCGCATCGGTACCTGCAGATCCGGACGTGAGCCGGGCACGTGGATCTTGCGCGAGCCGGGAATGGGCCGGGTCACGGATTCGGAGAGTTGCTGGGCCTGTTGCTGCAGGGCGGAGAGCTGTGCGTTCATCGGGCATCGTCCAGGAAGGTCAGGGACGAAGCGGCGGCGCACTGCTGCCGCTCCCGGACGGTCCTTGGGCGGAGTCCGGGCATGGCTGCACTGCAAAGCTTCCCTACGCCGGTATGAGCCGGATCAGGTTCCAAGGGACTGTCTCAACCGTGGCCACATGGCCGCGGTACCCCCGCTTCTTGGTGCGCATTAGACCATAGAACGCACCGCAGCTCCTGGCTGTTCCATCCACGCACGGCGTGGATCCGCTGTTTCTGTATTAACAGAACCGTGACATCGCATTCAGTAACGTGCACGCGCATCGTGCCGCTGCGGCCGGTGTTTCCTCGTCGCCTTCGCGGCCCCTGCCCGGTCTGTGCTGCATGTCGCCGGCCCCTCGCAGCAAGCTCTGCTCGCTCCCCTCAATCCCTTGATCGGAGAAGCCCCTTCATGGTGTTTCGCGTTTCCATTGCATTGGTTCTGCTGCTGGTGCTGCTCGCCGGTGTTGCACCCGGTCCCTTCAATACCGTGGTGCAGAGCATCCTCGGCGAACTCATCCGCGGCATCGGCTGGCTCTACCTGCTGGTCGTGTTCCTGGCCCTGGTATTCCTGATGTACCTGGCCTTCGGCCGCTTCGGCAACCTGCGCATCGGTGGCGAAGACGCCGAACCGGAATTTTCGCGGGCCAGCTGGATGTCGATGCTGTTCGCCGCCGGCATGGGCATCGGCCTGGTGTTCTGGGGTGCCGCCGAGCCCATTTCGCACTTCAGCAAGCCACCGGAAGGGCTTGCTCCGCAGAGCCTGGATGCGGCACGCGCCTCGATGCGCTATGCATTCTTCCACTGGGGCCTGCACCCGTGGGCCATCTACGCGCTGATCGGGCTGGCAATGGCCTGGTTCCAGTTCAACCGCAACGGCCGTGGCCTGGTCAGCGACATGCTGCAGCCGATCATCGGCCGCCACCATCGCGGCTGGATCGGTCGGGTGGTCAACATCGCTGCAGTGGTCGCCACCGCGATCGGTGTCGCGACGACGCTGGGCTTCGGCACCATCCAGATCGCCGCCGGCATCGAGCGCGTGTTCGGCGTGCAGGCTACCGTCCCAGTGCAGATGACCATCATTGCCGTCGCCTTCGTGCTGTATATGGCGTCCACCGCCAGTGGCGTGGAGCGGGGTGTGAAGTGGCTGTCCAATTTCAACCTGGCGTTGGCTGCCCTGCTGGCAGCCATCCTGCTGGTGCTGGGGCCGACCGGCTTCATCTTCGATACGTTCACCACCACGCTTGGCTCCTACCTCAACCAGCTGGTGACGATGAGCCTGCGCATGTCACCGTTCTCCGGCAGCACCTGGGTGGCGGACTGGACAATCTTCTACTGGGCCTGGTGGATCTCGTGGGCACCGTTCGTGGGCTCGTTCATCGCACGCATCTCGCGCGGCCGCAGCGTGCGCGAGTTCGTGATCGGTGTAGTGCTCGCGCCGACGCTGCTGGGCTTCTTCTGGTTCGCGGTGTTCGGCGGCACCGCGCTGTGGGCGCAGATCTTCGGCCATGCCGACCTGGTGCAGGCGCTGGGCAATGGCTACGAGACGGTGCTGTTCACGCTGTTCGACAGCATGCCGCTGCCGCTGCTGCTGTCGTGCATCGCACTGGTACTGCTGATGATCTTCTTCGTAACCTCGGCCGACTCGGCGGTACTGGTTCTGGCCAGCATGTCCACTGACGAAGCAGGCGATCCTCCGTTGAAGCGCAAGCTGGCCTGGGGCATCGCCGTGGCGTTGATCGCAGCGGCGTTGCTGCTGGCCGGTGGCCTGGATGCACTGCAGGGCATGATCACGATTGCGGCGTTGCCATTCGCGCTGCTGATGGTGCTGGTGATGGTGTCGCTGTACCGCGTGCTCGACCAGGAGTACACGCGTGAGCGGCGGCAGGCGCAGCGCCAGCGGCACATGATCGATGCGTGGATCGCACGCGAGATGGCGGCGCAGGAGGAAACCCAGGCGGAGGCAGCGCGCGCGCACGATCAGGATTGAGGGGGTTTTGCAGCCTGCGGCTGCACCGCTTTTTTCAAGCAACGGCAACAACAACTTCAAAAGCGGCTCTGGATTTCTGCTGGTTTGGCGGGGAGGGGGCCGATGGCGGGACACGCCGCAAGTACGTCCCTGTAGGCTCGGCCACGGCATCCATGCCGTGGACGGTCCCGCCATCGGCCCCCTCCCCGCCTCCGACAATTTCCCGGT